>JBBIHW010000005.1:0-29101 GCA_037446795.1 Acidobacteriota bacterium | reverse complement strand
TGGCACCTCGATGTCGGCTCATCGCATCCTGGGGCTGAAGTCGGTCCCAAGGGTTCGGCTGTTCGCCGATTAAAGCGGTACGTGAGCTGGGTTTAGAACGTCGTGAGACAGTTCGGTCCCTATCTACCGTGGGCGCAGGACACCTGATGGGATGGTTTCCTAGTACGAGAGGACCGGAAACCACGGACCTCCAGTGTTCCAGTTGTCCCGCCAGGGGCAGCGCTGGGTAGCTGTGTCCGGAAAGGATAAGCGCTGAAGGCATCTAAGCACGAAGCCCCCCCAGAGATGAGGTGTCCCTCCGCTTCGGCGGCTGAAGGCCCCTCGGAGACGACGAGGTGGATAGGCCGGGTGTGTACGTGCGGCGACGCACTGAGCTTACCGGTACTAATCGGCCGTGAGGCTTGACCATGGATTTATGCCCTTCCTCGATCGCTGCGGGCCCAGGCGTGGCGTCGGCGGGCTTCCGGGCGTTTCCGTTGGCGGTGATTCGAGTTTCTCGGTGACCATAGCGAGGGGGACACACCCGTTCCCATTCCGAACACGGCCGTTAAGCCCCTCAGCGCCGATGGTACTGCGCGGGCGACTGCGTGGGAGAGTAGGACGTCGCCGGGACTGATATCCGAAAGGCCCGCCCCACGGCGGGCCTTTCGCTTCGTCGGGGGCCGCGCGGAAGATCCGCAGCGAAACGGCTGGGCGGGGGTTGACCCGCCCGGAACCGCGCAGTATAAGACCGCGCCCGAAAGGCCGCGCGCGGGCCGCCGTCGCCCCGGCCGGAGCCGGCGTCACGCCGGAGCGAGCGGGGCTCGAGCGGGACGGGGGGATGGTCCCCCCGCGCGGACGAGGGCCCTCCGAAGGTGATGCGATTGCTTCGGTCGTCCAGACGGCTCGTCGCGGTGGTCCTCCTCGCGTGGGCGTGGGGGGTGGCGAGCGCCGAGGAGGTCGAGAAGAAGCTCCGGATCGGCCTCCTGATCGGCTCCTACAACACCAAGGACAAGGTGCCGAGCCAGGCGGGCAACGCGCTCCAGATCACGGACGAGAGCGACGAGACGATCGGGTTCCTGGAGGACCCGCGCAACGACTCGTCGGTGTTCAACGACCTGACGATCCAGACGGCGCGCCGGGCGTCGCTCAACGTCTCCTACGCCTTCACCCGGATCCTTTTGCTCGAGGGATCGGTCGGCTACCAGAAGGGGGACGTGGGAAACGTCGAGGTCCAGGCTCTTTTCAACGGCATGGTGCGGACGAACCCCGACGATCCGTTTCCGTTCCAGACGTTCCTGATCCGCGCCGGGGAGATGACGCAGGTCCCGGTTCAGCTCACGGCGCTCCTGCGGTTCCGGCCGAAGTCGGTCTTCAACCCGTACTTCGGGTTCGGTGTCGGGTACACGTTCATCGGGTTCGAGCCGAGCGACGCGCTCGACGAGCTGTCCCGGCGCATGGACGGCTCGGTGGGAGGGCAGGCCCGCGTCTCGGGACTGATCTTCCCCAACATCAGCGCGGCGACCTCCCTCGCGGACCTCCAGGGCGCGCACGTGGACGCCCGCGACACCTTCGAGTGGCACGGGGCCGGGGGAATCGAGTACACGTTCCGCAGGAAGTGGAGCGCGGTGGCCGAGGTGAGGTACACGTTCGCCTCGCGCAGCTTCCAGATCGGGTTCAACGGGGCCTCAGAGCTCGGGGTCTCGATCCCGTCCCTGCGGGTTCCCGAGACGGATCCGATCGCGCAGGCGACCTACGGGCCCTTCGAGATCCGCGAGGGCGGACTCCTCGACGCGGGGCGGCTCGTCCCCGGGCCCGGGGCTCCTTCCGGGTTCACCGAGGAGCAGTGCGAGACGCAGCCGACCTTCTGCGTGTTCGACCTGGGCAATGTGGACGGTCAGCTCGATCCAGGCTTCTACTACGTCCACGGCGGTCCGGTGAAGTACGGCGGCTTCTCGTTCCAGGCCGGCATCCGTTACACCTTCTGAGAGACTCCGTCACCTCCGCCGGCCCGGCGAGAGCCGGGGTCCGGGTTCCGGCTTTCGCAAGAACGAATCTTCGCGCCCGGCGCCGGGCGGCCGCGCCACGACGCTGTGGTAGAATCCCCTGCGCCGCGGGGCGGGAGCCGAGGTGTCGGGACACTCGAAGTGGAGCACGATCAAGCACAAGAAGGCGGCGCTCGACGCCCGCCGCGGGCGGCTCTTCACCAAGATCATCAAGGAGATCACGGTGGCGGCGCGCCTCGGCGGCGGAGATCCTGAGGGCAACCCTCGTCTGCGGGCCGCGGTCCTCGAGGCGAAGGCCGTCAACATGCCATCCGAGAACATCAAGCGCGCGATCCAGCGCGGCACCGGCGAGCTGCCCGGGGTGAGCTACGAGGAGGTCGTCTACGAGGGTTACGCGCCCGGGGGCGTCGCCGTGTTCGTCGAGGTGATGACCGACAACCGCATGCGCACCACCCCCGAGATCCGCCACATCTTCACCAAGCACGGCGGGAACCTCGCCGAGCCGAACAGCGTCTCCTGGATGTTCGAGAAGAAGGGGCGGCTGTCGGTGCCCGCCTCCTCCGTGGCCGAGGATCGGTTGCTCGAGCTCGCGCTCGAGGCCGGGGCGGAGGACCTGCGCAAGGAGGACGACCAGTTCGAGGTGGTCACCGCCCCGTCGGCTCTCCACGCCGTGCGCGAGGCCCTCGAACGCGAAGGGGTCGCCCCGTCGCAGGCCGCCCTCGTGATGGAGCCGACGAACACGGTCCACGTGGACGGCAAGAAGGCCCAGCAGTGTCTGAAGCTCCTCGAGGCCCTCGAGGAGCACGACGACGTCCAGCACGTCTACGCCAATCTCGAGTTCGACGAGGCCGAGCTCCAGGCCGAGGCTTCGTGACGGGATCCCCGGTGCGCGTTCTCGGAGTGGATCCGGGGACCTTTCGCACGGGATGGGGGCTGGTCGGCGGCAGCCTCGCGTGTCCCTCCCTCCTCGACTGCGGGGTGATCCGCCTGCCGCAGCGCGCCCCGCTCGCGGACCGCCTCGCGCGCTTGAAGGAGGAGTTCGAGCTCCTCCTTTCCCGGCTCGATCCCACGGCCGCGGCCGTGGAGGCGCCGTTCCACGGTGCCAACGCGCGCGCCGCCCTGCAGCTCGCCCACGCCCGCGGGGTCGTCTTCGCCGTCCTCGCGGCCGCCGCCATCCCCGTGGCCGAGTATGCGCCCTCGACCATCAAGAAGGCGGTCACCGGCAACGGCCGCGCGGACAAGACCCAGGTCCAGTCCATGGTCCGCCGGCTCTTGCGGCTCGACGCCGTCCCGGATGGCTTCGACCGCGAGGACGCACTCGCGGTCGCGCTGTGCCACGCGGGGACGGTGGGCCTCGCCGCCGCGGTCCGCCGCCATCGTCGCCCCGGCGGAGGCCGGGGTCCGGGTTCCATGTAGCCGGCGCTCGATCCCGGCGTCCGCCCGAATGACGCCGGAACGGCGTTGCGCGCGGGAGGGCCCTCCCCACCGTGCTATGATCCGCCGCGTCGCGGTTGCGGGAGGCCCATGATCGGCAGGCTCTCGGGACGCCTCGTGGAGTGCACACCCGGCGCCGCGGTCGTGGACGTTGGCGGGGTGGGCTACTCCCTCCAGATCCCGCTCGGCACCTTCTATTCCCTTTCGAAGGACCGGAGGAAGCGCGTGGACCTTTACGTCCACACTCACGTGAGGGAGGACGCGATCACCCTCTACGGGTTCGCCACCCGCGCCGAGCGGGAGACTTTCGAGCGGCTCGTGGCGATCTCCGGTGTCGGTCCCAGGATCGCCCTCGGCATCCTCTCGGGCATCGGCGTCGAGGATCTGGAGAGAGCGGTCCGCGCCGGGGACCGCGCGAGGCTCGAGCGTATTCCCGGCGTGGGCCGGAAGACGGCGGAGAGGCTCCTGCTGGAGTTGCGGGACCGCTACGAGCGGGACGGCCGGGGGCGTGGCCGGAAGGAGCCGGCGGTCGAGGCTCGCTTCCCCGCGGAGGTGTCCGGCGCGCGCGCGGACGCGGTCTCGGCACTTCTCCACCTGGGATACGCGGAGGCGACGGCCGTCCGGGCCGTCGAGACTGCGATCGGCGAGCTGGGGGAGACGGCCCCGCTCGAGGCGGTGCTCCGCGCGGCGCTTCGGACCCTCGTCCCGTGACCTCCCGTCCCCCACGCTGATGCCCCGGGCCGCCGGACGGACTCGCAGTGACGTCGTTCCGGCGCGAGCCGGAACCCAGGGCCCACCGTCCCGGACCCCGGCTTTCGCCGGGGCGAGGGTGGCCGGCCGCGAGGGGGACGGCCGCGGCCGCGCGGCGATGGACGCTCGGGAGGGTCGTCCTTGACCGAGGAGAGGCTCGTGCGAGGCGAGGCCGAGCGGGAGGACGCCGCCTTCGATGCGACGCTCCGGCCGAGGCGACTCGAGGAGTACGTCGGGCAGGATCGCGTCAAGGAGAACCTCCGTGTCTTCATTGACGCCGCCCGCGGCCGGGGGGAGGCGCTCGACCACGTGCTCCTGTACGGGCCGCCCGGCCTCGGCAAGACGACCCTCGCCCACATCGTGGCCCACGAGATGGGGGTTCCGATCCGCGTCAGCTCCGGTCCCTCGATCGAGAGGCCGGGGGACCTGGCGGCGATCCTCTCGAGCCTGCAGCCCGGCGAGGTGCTGTTCGTGGACGAGATCCACCGGCTGGGAAGGACGCTCGAGGAGATCCTCTACCCCGCCATGGAGGACTTCGCGCTCGACCTCGTGCTCGGATCCGGGCCGGGGGCGAGGACGGTCCGCCTGGGGCTTCCGCGGTTCACCCTGATCGGGGCCACGACGCGCGTCGGGCTGCTCTCGCCGCCGCTGCGGGACCGGTTCGGCATCGTCCACCACCTCGACTACTACCGCGCCGAGGACCTCGAGGCGATCGCCCGGCGCTCCTCCCGGATTCTCGGGGTCGAGCTCGACCCGGGAGGGGCCGCGGAGATCGCGAGGCGAGCGCGCGGCACGCCGCGCATCGCGAACCGGCTGCTGCGGCGCGTGCGCGACTTCGCGCAGGTGGCGGGCGAGCCCGTGGTCACCGAGGCGGTGGCCTCGGCCGCCCTCGAGCGGCTCCAGGTGGACCGGTTCGGCCTCGACGAGGTGGACCGCAGGATCCTGAGCGTCATCGTCGAGAAGTTCGAGGGCGGCCCGGTCGGCCTCGCCACCCTCGCCGCCGCGGTGGGGGAGGACCGGGGCACGCTCGAGGAGATCTACGAGCCGTACCTCCTCCAGATCGGCTTCCTCGACCGCACGCCGCGCGGCAGGCGGGCCACGCGGCGTGCCCGCAAGCACCTGGGACTCGCCGGGGCGACCGGCCTCTTCTGATCGGCGACAGCGACCGCCGTCGCCCTCGCGACGCTGCGGCCGCCCGGGGTTTCGTCCCCGCGGCGAAGGCCGCGGTCCGGACCCGCGTGACGGCCCAGGAGGTCACCGTCCTCGCCGCCGCCGGACCTCCTCGAGCCCCGACCGCGCGAACGAGTCCTCCGGTCTCAGGCGGATCGTGTCCCGGAACAGCCCCTCGGCCTCGCCGAGCGCGCCGCGCTCGAGGAGCACGGCGGCGAGGCCGTTGCGAGCCTGCAGGTCGTCGGGAGCGAGCCGGAACGCCTCCCTCAGGACCGCCTCGGCCTCGCCGAGCTTCTTCTGGAACAGCAGCGCGAAGCCCAGGTTGGCCCGGTAGGAGGCGCTCTTCGGGTCGAGCTCGACTGCCCGCCGGAAGGCGGCCTCGGCCTCCGGG
This sequence comes from Acidobacteriota bacterium, assembly GCA_037446795.1. Taxonomy (GTDB): domain Bacteria; phylum Acidobacteriota; class Polarisedimenticolia; order Polarisedimenticolales; family JBBIHW01; genus JBBIHW01. The sequence goes on along the minus strand of JBBIHW010000005.1, from coordinate 23,371 downwards.
TATCGGCCGAGCTGGGCGAGGCTTCCCCCGAGCCCGTCCCAGGCGAGGGGGGCGGCAGGATCCGCGCGCACAGCCTCCTGGAACGTCTCGACGGCGTCCGCGATCCGGCCGAGCCGGCGCAGGGCCTCCCCGAGGCCGATCCTCGCCAGCACGAATCCGGGGTCGGTCTCGAGGACCCGGCGGTGCTCCTCGGCCGCCTCGGGGAACCGCCCCTGGCGGTGAAGGAGCCGGCCCAGGTTGTACCGGGCCGCGGTGTACGTCGGATCGCGGTCGAGACACGCGCGGTACTTCTCCATCGCGCGTTCGAGATGGCCCTGGTTCTCGAGGACGACCCCCAGGTTGAACAGCAGTGCCGGGGTCGCCGCCTCCCCGGCGGAAGCGGCGTCCGGCTCGTCGCTCGCGTGGCCGACCGCAGCCCAGAACCGTTCCGGATCGGCGGGGAGCCTGCGGCCGCCGACGAGGCCGTGCTCGAGGAAGGCCCTCCAGAGCTCGAGGGCGATCCTCCGGTGGGCCTCGGGCTTCGGGTGGACGTAGTCCTCGATCAGGTCGAAGCCGACGAGGCCGTTCGCCGAGGCCTCCTCGAAGGCGCGCTCCACGTCCACGAGGATCGCCCCGCCTGCGCCGGCGAGCCCACGGATGGTGTCGTTGAAGGACGAGAGGGCGCGCGAGGGCTTTCCGTCGGCGTCCCGTGCCCGCCGAAACGCCTCCCGGGCCTCCTCGAACCGGCCCAGGCGCTCGTAGGCTTCCCCGAGGCGGAAGTGGACCTCCGCGTGGCCGGGGGCGCGGGCGCGAGCCGCCTCGAGGGCCGCCGCCGCCTCGGCAGCCCTCCCGCCCTCGAGCGCCTCCCGCGCCCGCGCGAGAAGGTTCGAGACCTGCTGTCTCGCCTCGAGGCCGACCTCGGCTCCGAAGAACGATTCGTTGGGAGCCCAGTCCGAGAGGTTGGAAGGGACCGTGCAGAGGACGACGCGCACACCGGAGCGCTCCGCCTCCTCCAGGATCGCCCGCAGGTTCTCTTCGAACCGGGCCCGGGCCTCCTCCTTCTTGGCGTCCGTAACGGCCGTCGCGTACTCCCGTTCCACATCGAGGCCGAGGAGCTCGGCGGCCGTCCTGCCCGCCGCCCTCCCGGCCGCCGTCCCGCCGCGACCCGTCGCGGAGAGGCCGCGCTCGTACAGCCGCGCGGCGGCCGCGTAGACCCGCCAGCGATAGAGGGCCCCCCGGAGGGCGTCGAGCCGGCGGGGCCGCTCCAGAACGTCCCGGTAGAAGCGTTGCTCGACGAACTCGTTGTGCCCCTCGAAGACCACGAGGACGTCCGGCTCGTAGTCGAGAACCTCGTGGGCCAGGATCCTCAGGCGGTGCGAGCCGTAGGACATCCCGGCCGCGTTGATCGCCTCCACCACGCGGTCGGGAAAGGTGGCCTGGAGCGCCTCGCCGAGAACGCGCGTGAACGCGACGCGGGCGCCCCAGGGGAACCCGTAGGCGCTCGACCCGCCGAGCGTGAAGACGCGAAAGCCGTTCGGCGGCTTCCGGGCGGAGAACTCCTGATAGTTGAACGAGTGACGTACGGCGCGAGCCGGCGTCCGGTAGACCCCTCGCGACGGGTCTGGCTCGAACACGCGCACGCGCCGCGAGAAGCCTTCGAAGGGGTCCCGCTCGGACAGAAGCGGCTCGACCCCGGCGGCCCAGAGGGCGGCCTCGAGGATGGAGAAGAACGCGACGAGGACGGCCAGTCCGAAGGCGATATTCCTGAGGCCGCCCGTGCGGGCGCTGGGGCGGGAAGGCCCGTCTCCGCGGTCCATTCCAAGATTCTAAGCGGTACGAAACAGGCGAACGACGTTCCCCGACGCCTCGGGTGACCTCGCCACTCGGGGCGTCCGGCGCACCATGGTCCCGGCGATCACGCGGGCGATCGTGCCGACGGAACCGGGAGTCCCTGCCGGGCCGCGGGGGCGAAACGCGGACCCCGAGCTCGAGACCCCGGACAGCGAGGGGAGGACGATCGCCTCCGGTTCATTCGCGGGCGTTTCGGCCGGGGCGGACCCCGAGGCATCGCTCGCCCGGACGGTCGAGAACCCGAGCATTTCTCCCGCAGGGAGCCTCGACGCTTTCGAGGATCGAGTCCCTCGCCCAGGACGTCGTTTCGGCCCGGTCGTTCCGAGAAAAGCGGGAGTTCGATCGTTCGTGGCGGGAGCACGGCTCGTCCTTCCGGCGGTTCGGATCGGCCATTCCGGCGAAAGCCGGAATCCAGAAACGAGAAGGGGAGGGGCCGAAGCCCCTCCCCCTTCTGGCGAGTCGCGATGCGATCCGACTACGGGCAGGTGTTCGGGTCCGCCGTGATCTCGCTGTGGCGGCCCGCCACCTCCTTCGGGTGGTTCGTGCTCCAGGTGCCCGGGCTGTTGCAGAACTGGCCGCTGCTGCGGACGAGGTAGTAGAGCCCGCTGCCGCCGCCGCCGGGCGAGGTGTTGTCGGTGATCGAGGCGGTGTTCGTGTTGTTCGCGATGCAGGCGGCCACGGTTCCCGTGAAGTTGCCGCCCGAGCTTCGGAGCAGGTTGAGGTTGCCGCGGATCGCGTCCACGGTGGCCGTGGCGGTCCAGTTGACGGAAGCGCTCACGTCGGGCTCCGCGCCCGTGAGCGTGGGCTTGCTCACCTTGACCGTCTGCGGGAACGGCGGATCGAGCAGCGTACCCGACGACGGGCACGCCACCGCCACCAGGACGGTCGCCGTGGCAGGCACGAGGCTCGCCCCGCAGCTCGGCGCGCTCGAGCAGCGAACCTCGACGCCGTACCGGGTGGTCCGGTCCGGCACGTCGAGGATGATTGCGTTGTCCGTGAAGTCGCGCAGCACCGTCTCCCCGGAGTCGAACACGTTGTTGTTGTTCGCGTCCACGAAGAACCGGTACTGGAGCGTCCCGTTCGGGCAGGAATCGGCGGACGAGGCCGCAGCGTTCAGGGTCACGAGCTGGCCCGGTGCGTCGAGCGCCGTGGGGTCCGCCGCGATCGAGGGCGTCACGGTCGTGCACGCCGCGCAGGCGGGGAGGCCCGAGTTGGGCGCCGTGTCCGCGATGAGTGTGAGAGGCGACGTGCAGAGGCCGCTCACCTGGACGTCGTCAATGTAGACGCCGTCATCGCAGATGATGTCGGGAGAGCCGAAGAAGTCCTGCCAGGTGACGGTGTCCTCGACCTCGGCGGTCGTCGAGAGGAACCGGAGCAGGAGGCGGCGTCCCTTGAAGCGGTCCAGGGCGAACTTGGGCTGGACCCAGGTCCCGCGGTTGATGCTGCCTTGCAGGCCGGGGCCCTCGGCCTCGCCCAGGTTGACGTCCGGGGCGACGAACGTGGTCCTGTAGTCCGCGTTTCCCTGCTCGCTGTAGACGAACTCGGGGAAGCACGTCGAGGAGGGGCCGGTCCTCCGGAACGGGTCGCTGGGATCGAAGAAGCTGTCCTCGTTGTTCCCGTCGTCCGTCGGATCGAAGGCGCAGTTGGTGAAGTTGTCCCGGTTCTGCGAGTCGTACGAGTTCTCGTACGGGAAGACCTTGATCCAGTTGCCGACCGGGTTGCCGCCGGCGTCGGCGAACGCGATCTGCACGACCGTCCTGTCGATCGTCTGACCCGGGCCGATGTTCGGTCCCACGCACCGCCCGTCGGTGTGGGAGACCTGGTGCTTGTAGGTCAACTCGATGGGAGGCGTCGTTCCCACGTTCAACGCGTTGGCTCCCAAGACCCTCACGGCGTCTATGGAGCGCAGCCGCGTGCTGTCCTGGGAGGCCGCCCCCGAGTGCGTCCCGAAGTGGAGCGACCAGCTCCCGCTGTACGCGCGGCCGCCGTCCGGGGCGGTCGTGCCGTGGGCGTGCCAGTCGTTGACGCCGTTGCTCGGGATGCCGCCGGGCCAGCAGCTGGCGCGGCCGGGGGAGTTGGTGTTGGGACCGTTCGGGTCGTTGTACTGGCAGCGGGTGCCGTCCGCGGCGGGCTCGCTGGAGAAATTGTCGAGCGACATCAAGGTGAACTGACCGAGGGTGCCCGACTCGAACCCTTCGGAGAAGCTCGTCGCGGTGCACGTTCCGGTCGCGCTCAGGTCCAGGTCAATCGTGAACCCGTTCGGGCGGTCCAGCGTGTCGAACTGGTCGGAACGGACCGTCACCGAGAAGGTCGCGGAGACGTCCTGGTTGATGTCCGTCCGGTTCACGCTCGGCGCCACCCGGAAGACGAACGGCGTCAAAGCCTGCTTCACCTCGTCCACGACCATCGAGCCGAGCGAGGCCGTCGCCTGCGAGATGCACTCGATGTCCGGATCGCTCGTCGAGAGCGTGGCCGTCACGTTGGTCAGCTCAACCCCGGCCTTGTTCTTGAGCGTGACGAACGCGTTGACGGTCTCGTTGGTGTCGGCGAACCCGTCGTTGTCCCCGTTGTCCGTGAGGTTCACCGAGACGAGGATCATCCTTCCGGCCGGCGCGAACACGCTCGTGGAGGCCTCGACGACCCCCTGCCTCGCAGGGGACGAGTCGTTCTGGCAGATCTTCCCCGTCCCGTCGTCGCGGTCCGTGTACCGGGCCGTGACGGTGGGGAAGTCCGAGCCGCTGCGCACGATGAAGAGGGTGCCGGGGATGTTCATGGTCGAGGAGATCGGGATCGTGCCCTTCCACTGGGCCCCGGTGGGCGAGGTGCGGTTGAGGGCGAGGACCTCTCCCGCGACCTCGGCCTCCGAAAGGACCTTGACGACGATGTCCTGGGTTCCGTTGTTGTCGCAGTCCGTGTCGTCGTCCGCGTCCGTGAAGTCCCCGTCGAGGTTGCAGTCGTTCTTGGCGTTGACCGGGTCGTAGGGCGAGGCGTCCATCACGGTCACGGTCACGAGGGCGTTGCCCTCGAAGAAGTTGGTGCTCTGCAGGTCGATCGAGGCGCACGCACCACTGGTGGCGCAGTTGGTGGTGTCTTCGTCCAGGCGGAACTCGCGCCACTGGATGTTGACGTCATCCACGGCGGCGCCGTAGCCGGTGCGGGCCGGCGACGACGGCGTCGGCTCGTTCACGTAGAACCCGAGTGCGAGCTGGAAGGCCTCGCCCGAGTCTCCGTAGATGTCCTCGAGCGTCGTGAACCGCATGTCGGGGCCGTTCACCTGGGTGAAGTTCATGTTGCGGATCGGGCCGTTGGCGGTGACGAACTGGTCCACGGTGGTCGTCCCGTCCTTGTCGCAGGTGGTGACATAGCCCGGCGCGTTGCAGATGTTGGGGGCGTTGGTGTCGTTGCAGGCACGGCTGCGGTCGTCGGCCGGGCTGCCCGGCGTCGGGGCCGCGGCGCCGTCGCACACGCCCGGGCTGAGGCAGTCGGCGTCCACCTCGCAGAACCGGCTGCGGTCGTTCGAGCACGACTTGTGCCGGCACCAGCCGTTGCGCACGTCGTCGTCGGCTGGCTTGGCGAGCCCGTACGGCGGGTTCGATCTGGCGGACTGGGCGACCTTGCCCTCGAAGGCGCAGTTGTCGTCTCCGACCCGGTTGTTGCCCATGGTCCCGTTGAGGTCGTTGCCGCTGCACGGCACGTCGTTGGTGCAGGCGGTCCCGGTCGGCCGGCCGCCGCAGCGATCGGGGGTGCCGTTGCCGTCCGAGTCGAGGCACTTGCTCTTCGGCGCGAACAGCGGGTTCCCGTCGGTGAGCGGCGAGTTGCTCTGGCCTGCGGGCACCCGCGCCCCGTAGAGGCCGGCCAGGAAGTTCAGGATGCTGCCGTCGTTGATCAGATCGATCGGCTCGATCTTGGCCGTGTCCGTGTCGAGCTCCCACGTCATGAGCGTGTTGAGGTCCTGGAAGTCGATCGCCGCGTTCCACTCCACACCCGGGTGCTGGTCGAACGCCACGTGGAAGACCGGATTGCCGGGCTGGTCGGTCTGGCCGAGGCAGGTCGCCGGGAGCACCGCGGGGCATCCCGGAGAGCCCGTGCAGCACTTGTTGACCTTCTTGAACTCGGGCGTGAGGAGCAACTCCCACCAGAAGTTCTCGCCCGTGCTCCCGGTCAGCGTCTCGTACTGCTGGCAGCGGGCGGCCGTCGAGCCCGAAGCGATGCAGGTGGTGATCGTGGTGACGTCAATGCGGCCGGAGTGCCACACGCCGCCGGTCGCCCCGGCGCCCCGGGTCTGCCAGCCGCAGCCGCCGCGGGTGCTCCAGTTGTTGTCGAGCACGGCGTTGACCGGGTCTCGGTCCTCGCCGGTGTCCAGCACGCCGTCGCCGTCCATGTCCTCGCCCCACTGGGCCGGCTTGGTGACGATCAGGTTGCGGGGCGTGATGTTGTTCAGGAACACCGAGAAGCCGCCGTTGTTCGAGTCGAAGTTCCACGGCGACTTCAAGGCCGACGTGGTGTTCGTGCCCGTGGCGGTCAGGTCGGACCACGTCCTCTGCTCGAACTGGTAGTCCTCGAAGAAGTCCACCGGGTCCGAGGTCGGGTTCTGGATGGTCTCGTTGTTTTCCACGTCGCGGGTCTCGGTGCCGCCCGTCGGGAAGTCCGTGGAGTAGAAGAAGGATGTCTCGTCCACGTTGAGCGTGTGGCGCGAGACGGCGACCCCCTCGATGGGCCGGCCCGACGTCTTGGCGGACACACCCAGCACCATCTCCACCTCCGGCTTGCCGACGATGGAGTTGGCGACCTGGATGGCGAAGTTCGCCGAAACCGCCGCGTTCTGCGGGACACTGCCGATCAGCTTCGGCGAGTCGAGCACGGTGATGTGGGGGCTCGGCGGGTTGTTGGTGCGGTCGGGGTCGGCGCACAGGGTCGTGCCCGGCTTGCAGTCGGGCGGGCTGTCGGAGTCGGGCTCGACCGCCTTGAGCGAGATCTGCACGTCGTCGAGGTCCCCGACGTCCGACTGGAGGAAGGCGATCCGGTAACCGATCGCCTCGCCCGCGTCCATGTACTTGTCGGGGAAGCCGAACGTGAAGAACCCGCGGCCGTCCCGCTCGCACCCGCCGTTGATGAGGGTGAAGGCGTCCAGGCCGAACTGGCCCCAGACCACTCCGCCGAAGTCGATCTTGGCCCGGCAGTCCACCCGCGCCGTGTTCGTCCGCTTCTTGTTCGGGTCGGGGCTGCCGCTCGTCTCGTCCTGATAGACGACCTCGATCACGTTTCCGTTCCGGATGTCGAGGGCGCCGTTGCCGGGGTCGGGAGCGGTCCCGGTCGTCAGCGCGAGGTCCTGCGACTCGAACCTCAGGCCTGCCCCCCCGCCGTCGGTGTCCGTGAACGTGAGGCCGCTCTCCTGATCCTTGAGCACGTCGTCGCCGGACCCGTTGTCGAACACGCCGTTCGGGCCGACATCCCACACCTTGATCGTGGTCCGGCTCGAGATCTCGCTCGGCGTCAGCCCGCCGGCGGGATCGCTGGCCTCGCCGACCTCGTTGATGACGGCCACCCCGACGTCGTTGCACACGAAGTTGCCGCCCGCGAGGGAGCCATCGAGCCTGCGGATCTGGATCCGGGAGGACGAGCCGAGGCAGACCGGCCCGGCCACCGCCACCGCGTACGGCTGGCTGCCCGTGAAGCTCCGGCCGATCACCCTGAGCGTCCAGTCGCCGACCTCCACCTGGTTGTCCCGCCCTTCGTTGGTTCCGCTCGTCCCGGGGTCGTCGGCGATGCCGTTGCCCCGCGGGTCGGCGGAGAGGTGGATGGCCTCGGTCGGGTTCTGCGTGTCGCGGGCCGAGTTCCCGCAGGTCGGCAGGCTCCAGGGGAACTGGTCCAGCTTGTTCGTGCTCGAGGGCGGCCACTCGCCCCCGAGCGGCTCGCTGTAGTCGCAGTTCTCGCCCGAATCCAGGACGCCGTTCTTGTTGTTGTCGTCGGTGTAGTAGTTACCGTAGTAGATCTTGCCGCTCGGCGACTGCAGCTCGAGGTCGAGGTTCTTCGCGAGGGACTCGCCGAAGTCCTCCACCCAGGCCAGGCCGACGCTCAGGTCCTGGGTGTTGTCGCAGACGCGGAACGTCGTGGACTCGGTCGCGTTGGGGTTGGCCGTCCCCGACAGCCCCGTGTTGTTCGGCCCGCCCGCGATCCCCCCGTCGGCGACGATCAGCCCGAGCGCGCTCGGGTAGGTCGGCAGCGGCAGTGCCCGGTTGAGCTGGATGCGGCCGTAGCCCTGCTCGTTGTTGAACCGGTACCGCTTGGTGAGGTTCACGCCCGGGTTGTTGCCGATGCCCACCCACTCGGCGGATGCGATGAGGATGGCCTTGACGAGGGCACCCGAGATGTTGAGGGCCTGGTCGGAGGCGTTGCCCGGGTTCGTCGAGGTCCCGTCCGGATACAGGCCCTGCGCGAAGTAGTCCCGGATCAGGAGCGCCGTCCCGGCGGCCGCCGGCGAGGAGAAGCTCGTTCCGGAGGCCCCCGACACGATGTCGCACTCGACCGGATTATTCTGGTCGTTGTCGCTCGACCGGCAGTTGAACTCGGAGGCGATCCCCATGCTCCCCCGCTCCTCGCCGGGGGCCATCAGCAGGGGTGCGACCCTCTGGGAGGTGGCCGTCGCGGGGCCCACGCTCGAGAAGAAGGACCGCTCGTCCTGCTCGTCGGTTCCGCCCAGGTCGTTGGCGTTTCCGACCGAGCCGACGACGACGCAGCTCTTGCACGTCGCGGGATCCGAGATGGTGTTCGGGTCCGGAACCCCGTCGTTGTTCTCGTCGGAGCCGCTGTTGCCGGCCGAAACGAACAGCATCGCGTCCTTCTGGTCGAACAGGAACTGGTCAATCTTCTGCGCGTTCGTGCCGTAGACCGGGTTCGAGTCGGTTCCCCACGAGAAGTTGAACACCCGGGCGCCGTTCGCGTAACCGTCGCCCATGGTGCCCGACCCCGGGGTGTTGTCCGTATAGAGGTTGCCCGGGCTGATCCCGGCCCCCGGTCCCGTATCGCACCCGAGGGTCGAGGGGGTCGTCTGGCCGTCGTACATGAGGAGCTTCGCGCGCGGCGCCACGCCGTCCAGCTTCCACAGCTTGCCGGTGGTGTCCGCCGCGAAGAAGGGGCAGGGAGTGGGCCCGTTGCAGAAGCCGGCCGGGACGTCGCTGGCGTTGCCGAGAGCCGTCGCGGAGACCGTGTGGCCGTGCGTGAACGCGCCCGAGGTCGGCGCGTCGCAGCCGAGGGCGTCCCCGCCGCCACCGAAGCCCGCCGTGGTCGTGTACAGCCGGACCTTCCGGTGGGAAGCCCCCGCAGTTCCCGCGTTGCTCCGGTCGTTCGAGAGGTCCCCGGCGTCGAGCTGGGCGCCGGTGTCCAGGACCATCAGGATCTGCGCGCTGGTTCCGGCGATACCGGCCCCGTCGCCGCGCACGCCGGCGTCGTGGTAGGGGATCGCGCCCAGGTTCCACTTGCCGGTCTGCATCGTCGTCGTGGTCTCCTCGGCGTGGGGGAAGTTCGGCAGGTGCTCGAAGACCATGTAGACGGGCTCGAGGGCCGCGATGTCCGCCAGCTTGCTCCGGTGGACGTCGGCGATCACCACGTCGCCGCCGAGGATCTGGACGACGTTCGCCCCGAGGCTCGCGAGGATCCGGGCGACCGCCTGCGCGTCCTCGCCCGGGAAGAGCACGACCTCGAGCGTGTACACGTCCGACAGCGCCTTCAGGGGGTCGGGCAGGGGCGCCCGGCCGATCATGGGCGACAGCTTGAAGGCGGGGTGGTACGGCTCGAGGGCGAGCAGGCCCGGCATCGCCTGGACCGAGGCGTAGGCCGCCGCGTTCAGCCTCACCAGCGAGGCCGCGACCGCCATCTCCTGCACGATCGCGCCGCCGTTGTTCTCGATCGCCTGCCGGATCGCGTCGAAGGAGCCGTCCGCGAACGCCTCGGGGTGCACCTGCAGGATGAAGTACTGAGCCCCCAGCTTGTCGAGCTTCACGCCCGTACGCAGCTCCGCGGGGAAGGCCGGGAGCCCGCGCGTCAGGTCGAAGGAGCCGACGGCCGTGTGGAGAACGCCAGGAGCGTTCCACTGGGAGGAATCCACCTCCCCGTACACCGGCCCGGTCCCGAACGGCCACACGTAATTGGCCCGCGGAACGAGAGCCGGGCGCTTGACGTTATCCTGTTCGTGGCCTGTGATGGGGCTGAGGCCCGACGAGGCCTGACCCTCGGGTCGCAGCCCGGCCCCGGCGTCCGCGACCGCCGCCAGGGCGACCGCCACGACTGCCGATGCCAGGACGAGCCCTCTCCAGCCAGCGACGAACTGAGCGCGCATACCCTCCTCCTGCCTGGAAGTGTCTCCAAGCCAGTCGTTTGCGTCTTGAAACCGGTCCGATCCCTGCACACACCCCCCAAGGGCGGGCTTGATGTACGCTGAGGCCATCGGATTGTCAACCGCGGGGCCTGGAATCGGCGCGGTTCCGTCGGCCGCACCATATGCGCGTCCGGTCACCCGGAATCGAGCCCGTGCTAGGATCCCCCCAGGACCCCTCGAAGGAAGCTCGCGAGGGGCTTCGGGGGAGACCCTCGGCACGGGATGATGCCCCAGGACGAAACCCGCGGGGAGTTGCGGGGTCGGCTCGAGACCGCGCTCGAGATCCTCCGGGCGGAAGGCAGGGTTCTCGTCGCCCTCTCGGGAGGGGTGGACAGCGCGGTCCTCCTCGCGTTGTCGGTCGAGGCACTCGGCCCGGGGCGGGTGCTCGCGGTCACCGGGAGGTCGGCCGCCGTTCCGACGACCGATCTGGAGGATGCGTGCCGCGTTGCGCGCCATGTTGGCGTACCCCACGAGATCGTGGAGACTCGGGAACTCGATCGTGTCGAATACAGGGCGAACGCGGGCGACCGCTGCTACCACTGCCGCGCGGAGCTGTTCGGGACGCTCAGGACGATCGCCTCCGAGCGGGGGTTCGAGACCGTGGCCTACGGGGCGATCCCCGACGACCTCGGCGACGTGCGGCCGGGCATGGAGGCGGCCCGCCGGCTCGGGGTGCGGGCTCCGCTGCTCGAGGCCGGGCTCGACAAGCGCGACATCCGGGCTCTCGCGGCGCGGGCCCGGCTGCCCGTGGCCGACAAGCCGGCGAGCGCGTGTCTGGCATCGCGGATCCCGGTCGGCACGGAGGTGACGCGGGAGCGGCTCGAGCAGGTGGGGCGCGCCGAGGCGGCCCTCAAGGACGCGGGGTTCCGGCAGGTCCGGGTCCGCCACCACGGCGACATTGCGCGGCTCGAGCTGGACGATGCGGGGATTCAGGCCCTCGCCGACCCGTCGCTCAGGCGGCGTGTGGTTGCCGCGGTACGGGCGGCCGGGTTCCGTTTCGTCGCCCTGGACCTCGAAGGGTACCGCCAGGGGAGCCTGAGCTTGCTTTCCCTTCAGGAGTCCTCGTTCCGGCCGCACCCTCACCCCGGCGGAAGCCGGAATCCGGCCCCGTAGTCCTTCCGTTCGTCGAATCCCGTCTTCGTGGCGCTCGACCCCGGCTCGGGGCCGGATGGTGAAGTCCGTCCGGCGGAGGTGGAAACGTCCGCTCGCCCGGTCAGCGCCGCCGCTGCCGGGGGTCGAGAAGGTCCCTCAAGCCCTCGCCGAGCATGTTGCATCCGAGCACGGCCAGGAACAGCGCCGCGCCCGGGAAGAGGGCGAGCCACCAGGCCCGGTCCACGTGGTGGCGCGCCTCCGTGAGCATCCCGCCCCACGATGGCGTCGGGGGTCGGACGCCGAGCCCCAGGAACGACAGGGCGGCCTCGAGGAGGATCGCCGCCGCCACCCCGAACGCCGCCGCCACGATGACCGGGGGGAGGGCCGAAGGGAGCAGGTGACGGACGATGACCCGCAGCGGCCCGGCGCCGGAGGCGCGGGCGAGCAGAGCCATCTCGCTCTGCCGCAGCCTCAGGAACTCACCGCGCAGGTATCGTGCGACGGGCGCCCAGCTCGCGAGGCCGATGACCGAGGCGAGGAGCAGGGTGTCGGGCAGCCCGCGGAGGGCCGGAGGCGACGCGGTCAGCAGTGCGAGGGCGAGAAGCAGCACCGGGATGCACAGCACGGCCTCCACCAGCCGGGACACCGCCGCGTCCACCGCCCCGCCCGCGTACCCGGCGACCGCCCCGAGAGGCAGGCCGAGGAGCAACGCCACCGCCGTCGCGGCGAGACCCACGGTGAGCGACACCCTCCCCCCGTGCAGGACCCGCGACGCGACGTCCCGGCCCAGGCCGTCCGTCCCGAGCCAGTGCCTCCCCGACGGGGCGGTCAGGATCGCGTCGAGATCCGTGAGGTCCGGCCCGTAGGGGATGGGGGCGCGGAGGACCGGCTGCTCCTCGGCACCCGCCACGCGTCGCAAGTCCGCCGAGCCCAGGATCGGGAAGCGGACCCCGCCAGGGCCCCTGCTCACCCAGGCGATGTCCGAGGCGAGGTAGGGGGCCGCACCGGCCGCGATGGCCAGCAGGCCGACGAGACCGGCTCCCGCCTGCAGGTTCCCTCGGAACCTACGCATGCCGCACCCTCGGGTCCGCCGCCGCGTAGAGGACGTCGGCGAGGAACGTGCCGGCGAGGGTGGCCACGCTCGACACGAGTGTGAGGCCCATCACGACGGGGACGTCACGCGCGAGGACCGCCTCGACGAACAGCAGTCCCAGGCCCGGGATCGCGAACGTCCACTCGACGAGCACCGAGCCGGCCACCAGGTGTCGCAGGAGAAACCCGGCCAGCGTGAGCAGCGGCACGGATGCGAGCCGGAAGCCGTGCCGGACGAGGACCCCGAGAGCCGTGAGGCCTCGGGCCCTCCCGGCGCGCTCGAACTCGCCCGAGGTCCCCTCGAGCAGGCTCGATCGGACGAAGCGCGACAGGTAGGCGAGGCCCGGGTAGGCGAGGCAGACCGTCGGGAGCACGAGGTGGGCGGCGCGGTCGGCGAGGCGCTCGAGGGCGCCGAGCTCGGCGGCGCGGTCCGACGCGAGGCCGAGGAGGGGGAGCCATCCGAGCCGCGCCGAGAAGACGATCTGGAGGAGCAGGGCGGCCCAGAAGACGGGCAGGGCGTACAGGGCGTAGGTCCCGGCACCGGCGGCGCGGTCGAGGCCGGACCCGGGCCGCCACGCGGCGAGCGTCCCGAGCGGCACCGACAGGCCCACCATGAGGGCGAGGGCGAGCGCGTTCAGGGTCACCGTGACCGGCAGGCGCTCGGCGATCTTGCTCGCCACGGTTCTGCGGTCCTGGAAGGAGGCGCCGAGATCGCCGCGCAGCAGGTCCTGGAGCCAGAGCAGGTACTGCCGGTGCACCGGCTCGTCGAGGTGGTAGAGGGCGCGGATCTCGGCGACCTGCGCCCTCGTGAGGCGCCTCGGGCCGACGAGCTCGTCCTCGGAGAAGGGGTCACCCGGCAGCAGGTGCAGGAGCAGGAAGACGATCAGGGTCACGAGCAGCAGGGTCAGGGCGGAACTCGCCGACCGCAGCAGCAGCGCGCGCGCCAATCACCCTCTCCCGGGCGCCCTTCCCGCCCATCGCCAGCCCCGCGGTCCCGGGAAGACGAGGTAAGGTCCGAGCGGGGACCGCTCGATCCCCTCCAGGCGTGGATCGTGGAGCACGGGACTGACCCAGTGGAAGAGGCACGAGATCGGCTCGAGCTCGTGCAGGCGCCGCTGCAGCCGGAAGTAGATCTCCCTGCGCCGGGTGGTCTCGAACGTGCGCCGACCCTCTTCGAGCAACCGGTCCACCTCGGGGTCGGAGAAGCCTCCGTAGTTCATTCCGCCCTCGCGGGCCGAGGAATGGTAGACGTCGTGGTGGTCGGGGGACGGGGTCTGGAGGATGGTGGACTTGGTCGCCTGGAACGCGTGAGCGCGCCGCCTCTCGAAGAACGCCCGCGGATCGAGCTTCTCGATCTCCATGCGGACCCCCACGGCCGCGAGCGACTGCTGGGTCCATACGGCGATCCGTTCCGCGAGCTCCTGCGGGCTGGCGGGCAGCAGCAGCGTGAATCGAAACGGCACGCCTCCGCGCTCGCGCACGCCGTCGCCGTCGGAGTCGGTCCATCCCGCCTCCTCGAGCAGCCGCTTCGCCTCGGCCGGGTCGTAGGGCCACGGCCGCACCCCGGGGTCCGCCCACGGAGTCTCCGGGTGGTAGGTCGTGGCCGCGGGGATCGCGATCCCGTCGGTCGCCTGCCGCGCGAACCGCTCCCGGTCGAGGGCGAGGACCATCGCGCGCCGCACCCGCGGGTCGGTGAAGAACGGGTTCGACCCGTTCTGGTTCCAGAGGATGTGCCAGACCGACAGGCGCGGGTAGACGAAACGGGCGAGCCGCGAGGCGCGCGGCGAGGCGAGCGATTCGCGCCAGAGGTCGGGGCTGACGCCGACGTAGAGGTCGAGGTCTCCGCGCAGCAGCGCCTCGTAGGTCGTCCGATCGCTCGGCACGATGCGGAAGCTCAGGCGCTCGATGGCGGGCGGGCCGGCCCAGTAATCCGGGTTGGCCTCGAGCACGAGGAGCTGGCCCGGCTCGTGTCGCACGAGCCGGAACGGACCGCAGCCGACCGGCCGCTTCGCGAACTCGCCTGTCAGGAAGTCGCGGTCCTTCGAGGCGAGGTGCTCGGGGACGATGGGGATCCTCCAGGCGTCGAGGAAGTCCGCGGCGGGCTCGGCGTAGGTGGCGCGCACGGTCAGGTCGTCCGGCGCCTCGAGGGAGGCGAGGTTCTCGAAGTGCGGGCGCCAGCTGCGCGCCTCGGTGGCGGGCTCGAGGACCTTCCGGATCGTGTAGACCACGTCGCGCGCGGTGACGGGCCGGCCGTCCTGCCACCGCACGCCCTCTCGCAGGTGGAACGTCACCGTCCTGCGGTCGGCCGACAGCTCCCAGGTCTCGGCGAGCATCGGCCGCACCTCGAGCGAGGAGTCGTAGCCGACCAGGCCGTCCGAGATCAGCAGGGCGAGGACCTCGGAGCTGTAATCGGTCTTCCCGATGAGCGAGAGGGACTGCGGCTCCGAGGAGAGGTGCGCGCGAACCGTGTTGGTGCGGAACCCCTCGTCCCGCCCTGCCGGCGCCGGGCAGGCGAGGGCCAGCGCGAGCGATGCGCCGGCGAGGGCGCGCCTCATGGAATGGGCGTTTCGGCGGAGTTGCCTGCGGCGTCCACCGCGCGCAGGGTCTTCGAGCCGGGCTCCCCGGCGTCCGCCGCCGACAGGACGAACTCCTCGCGGCGCCCGTCGCACACCCCGTCGAGCGGCCTCGCCGCGAACAGCGGGCGGCCTTCCGAGACGACTTCGAGGCGGGAGATCGCCGACAGCGCGTCCGTGACGGTGACCTCGACCCCCGCCTTCCCGCGGCGGGCCTCGATCCGGGGCGGGGCTCGGTCCACGACGAGGGGCAGAGGCAGCTCGGCCGTCGCCTCCTTGCCCTCGCCCGGGGGATTGGCCGGCTGGTCGGTGAGCCAGACCCTCACCTCGTAGACGCCCTCGTCCACGATCTTGGTGTCCCAGGCGGCCTTCCCTTCGCGCCAAGGGGGGTCGTCGTTTCCCGCCGTCTCGGAAGGCTTGGGCGCCAGCTCGAGGCGCGCCCCCGCGATCCAATCGCTCGTGCCGAGCCGTCGGTACTGCACCTCGGCGAGCAGCGGATCGGCGTCCGGGTCCGACGCCGACCAGCGGAAGGAGGCGTTCCCCGACACGCTCGCGGCGTCGCCTTCCATCCTGAAGTCGCGCGCGGACGGCGGCCGGTTGCGGGGCGCGAAGGTCACGGTCACGGCGGCGACCCGCGTCGGCTCGGGGCCCGAACCGGCGACCCTGGCGCGCCACTGCAGGAAGCGACCCTCCGGGCTCGAGATCGGGCTCGCGTCGGGATCGGTCAGCGGGGCGCTCCACGCCGACCAGCTCCCGTCCGGGTCGGCACTGTTCCCCGTTCGCGTCTGCAGCTCCACGCGCCCGGCCTTTCCCTCCACGCGCCAGCGGATCGAGCCCCAGCGCGCGACCACTCCCGCGTCGTAGGGCTCGGAGACGTACGTGCCGGTTCCCGGCGGGTCGTCGTCGAGCCGGTAGGCGCCCGCGGGATTGCTCGTGACCGCGACCAGCGCGCCGCGCGCGTTGGCGAGACCCGTCACCTGCGCCTCGCGCAGCGTGTCGAGGAGGGCGATCTCCCCCTGCGGGTCCACGCGGTAGAGCCGCGCCGGCTCGCCCGCTCCGAAGTACGCGCGTCCGGCTCCGTCCAGGCCGAGGCAGTAGGGAGCCTCGGAGGATGAGCGCCACAGCTCGGTCACGGTGCCGTCGCGACCGATCCGGACGACCTTCCCCCGGAGGCGCCTCCCTCCTTCCTCCCGGTACGAGGGCAGGCCCTCGATGACGCCCTGGATGGGCTGGCCCGCGCGGCCTTCGATGTCCGACCGCAGCTCCGCGCCCCCTGCCTGGGCCTCGGCGCCCGCCACCTGGATGCGCACCGCAGGGGGCCGCGGCTCGGGCTCGGGCGAGGCGACGAGGGCCGCGAGGATGGAGCCGTCGCGCTCGGGGACGATGGCGCGGACCTCGGGCAGGTCGTCGTCGTGGAGAACGAGCGCCTTCCCGTCGGGCTCGATCCTGTAGAGGAGTCCCCGCCCGGCGCCGCCCGCGAGGATCGCCCCGTCCTCGAGGACCTGGATCGTCATGATATGCGCCTCGTCGCTGTCGAACAGGGGCGTCGCCTTGCCCGTCGAGTCCACGCGGAACACGACCCCCTGCTCTCCGGTGCCGGCGTAGACCTCTTCCTTCCGGCCGATGGCGAGCGACCAGACGTACCGCTCGCCGGTCTCGCACCAGGGCTTCCCCTTCCCGTCCGGCTGGATCCGGTAGATGCGGCCCTCGGGAGCGGTCCCCGCGAGGAGGACCCCGTCGGCCGTCACGGCGAGAGCCGTGACCATCGGCTCTTCCACGGTGAACAGTACGGTCTGGCCGCCCGAGGGCGACAGCTTGAGGATCCGGCCGTCGGGGCCGGTTCCGAGGTAGAGGTTGCCCGCGCGGTCGGCCACCGCGGCCCAGACGTGGGCCGGAGGGTCGTCCATCGTCTTCGGCCCGAACGCCTCCAGGCGCGGCGCCAGGAACAGCCGTCCCTTGGAGCTGACCGCGACTCCCTCCGTCTCCCCGCGCTCGAGGTCGTCGGCGCTTCCCGTCCAGACCCGCGTCTGGACGGCCACCGAAGGGAGCGCGGCGAGCAGGCAAGCCGCCAGCAGGACGGCCCGCGCACGCCTCATGGGGCCTCCACCTCGAGCTGCACCCTCGCGAAGCCCTCCACCGCGAAGCCGGTCGGGATCTCCTCCTCGAGCACGCCCCGCCGCGGGATGACGGCGAAGTTGCCGAGGCTCTGCGGACGCGCGAGCACCCCGTGCACCGAGGGGGGCAGGTTCGGCAGGCGCGCGCCGCCGAGGAGCACGCCGCTGTCCTCTCGGAGCGCGAGGATGTAGACGCGATCGTTCCGCCGCAGGTGATTGATCAGCCAGATCAGCTGCTTGAGGTCGCGCGGCGCGACCGGGTCGTCGCTGAGATCGGCCCGGTCCACCGCGAGTGCGTCGCCGACGAACAGGTGGAGGCGGCCCGGCTGCAGCGCGGTGGGGATCTCGATCGGGCGGCGGAGGATCAGGTCCGCCCCGCGGTACGGCCGGAGCACGACCGTCGCCGTCACGGTCTCGCCCGCCCGCGCGCGGTACCGGTCGAGGGTCACGCGCCGCAGCTGCGCCTTGAGGGGCTCGTCCTCGAACCCGAGCAGGAGGTTCACGCCTTCGACCTGGGGTGCGCTCCACGGGTTGTTCATCAGGATGTAGAGGATCTGGGCCGTGCGGAGGGTGGCGAAGGCCGAGGCCGAAGGGCCGGCGAAGACGTTGTGGAGCTCGGCGTCCTCCTCGCCGCGGAGCTTCACGACCGAGCCCTCCCTGAGGTGGAGCGTCAGCCTGCCGAGCACCCGCTCGACCCGCTCGAGGATCCCGAGCAGGGACACGTAGAGGAAGACCGGCCCGAGCAGCGGATCGTCGGCGACGTCGAAGGAGAACGACCGCTCGGCCCGCCCGCCGTCGGCGAGCCGCACGCGGACGGGGATCATGCGGGGCTGCGCTCCCACCAGCCCGAACACGCCGGTGGCCCGGTCCTGTCGGAACGCTCCCGCCTCGACCCCCGGTACGGCGATCCGGACCGACTGCTCGAGGCTCGGCAGGAGCGCCTCGGCCCGAGCGGTGACGAGGGGGAGGTCCACGCGTCCGAGCCCGAACAGCGGGTGGCCGAAGGCGAGCACGCCGCTGCCGTCCACCCACGTCACGGTCCCGGTCGCCGTCAGGTCCACGTCTCCCCGCACGAGCTTGACCCCGACGGGCGAGCCCGGGACGAGGTTGGCCGCGCCCCGCTTGTCCGCGGGCGAGGGCCGGCCCGAACCGCCCTGCAGCGGGAGGAGGCCGCTGCGGCGGAGGGCCGGAGCGAGCCGCTCGAGCGAGCCCGGGCCGAGGCCCGCGACGGACAGGGGCACCGTCGCCCTGAGGTGCGTGCCCGCCGCCGAGCCGAGCTTGCCGAGGACGTTCTCGGCGAAGAACCGCTCGAGCGCGGCGGGCTCCCGCAGCGCTCGCAGGGCCTCCGGGCGCCAGTCGAGCCTCGGCCGCGGGCTCCCTGTCCCCGCCGACTCGCGCTCGGCGACCTGGAGCATCTCCTCGATCGGCGTGATCCCCGCGATGGCCTCCTTCGTGAACCCCCAGCTGTAGGCCACGGCCCCCACGAGCTTGCCGTCCACGAACACGGGGCTGCCGCTCATGCCGGCCAGCACGCCCGTTCCCTGCAGGGGTCCTCCGCTCAGGCGGCCGAGGATGAGGTTCTGGTCCGGACCGACGTTCGGGAGCGTTCCGATGATCTCCACGTCGAACCGCTCGACCTGGGTCCCGTGGAACGTGGTCAGGCCGGTGCCCAGCATTCCCGCCCGAACCTCCTCGAACGGGAGGATCGGCGGCGGGCTCGCGACGGCGACCACAGGAACGACGAGCGCTGCGAGAAGCAGCGCGGCGAGGGCTCTCTTCATCGGCACGATTCGGTCAGGAATCGAAGAATATCACGCGGGAATCGCGGTCCCCATGACCGCGCGGCGGTTACGCCGCAGGCTGCTCGGTGCGGTCTCCTCCGAGCGCCCTCGCGCGAGAGACCGCCTCCCGGGCGGCCCGCACCAGCTCGGCGGCGGAGCGGATCCCCTCGCGCGGGGCGTCCACGATCCCCACGCTCGCCGTCACCTTGAGCGGGACCCCGCCCCGGGGCTTGTGGAGGAGGCGGGAGGCCTGCATGCGCAGCCGCTCGGCGACGACGCGGGCTCCGGTCACCGGCGTGTCCGGCAGCAGGACGGCGATCTCGAAGCGGCTCGCGCGCAGCACCATGTCCACGCCCCGGACCGCGCGCCCGAGCGCATCGGCGAGCGCGACCACGAGCTGCTCGAGCCCGTCCGCCCCGTGGGCGGCCAGGATGGACTCGGCGTCGTCCACCGCGAGCAGGGCGAGCGACAGAGGGTGGCGGTGGCGGAGCGCCCGGGTGTACTCGGTCTCGAGCTTCGCGGTGAACTCGGGCAGGGCTTCCGCTGCCGGTGCCGCCTCCTTCGGGAGGATCACGGCCGCGGCCCCCACCGAGCGCAGCTCCGCGAGGGTGGATTCGGTCAGGGTCGGCTCCAGGAGCTCGGAGCCGCCGTCGAGGGCTTCGAGCTGCCGGCGCAAGGCGCCGCCGATCGGGCCGATGACGACGATCTTCAGGCCCATTCGCGCCCTCCGCCCCCTACATCCGGTCCGGCACCTCGATCCCCATCAGCTCGAGCAGGTGCGCCATCCGGTCGTGATACAGGCGGACGATCGCCGTCCGGACGGTGCGGACCCTCGCGTCGCCTTCCTGGACGACCGGGTACCGGTGGTACCAGGAGTTGAACGCCTGAGCCAGAATGTAGGCGTGCTTGGCCACCGAGGCCAGTTCGAGGGTCTCGACGGCCTGCCTGAGCGCCCACCGGACCCGCCACAGCAGATGCACGATCTCCCAGTGGTCCCCGAGCGAAGGGGCGTCGAGGGCGGAGAGGTCCGCCTCGGCGGCGAGCCGCCCCGGATCGGCCTCGGCTGCGCCGTGTCGCTCGGCCACCTTCGCCAGGATGTTGCGCGCCCGCACGACCGAGTACTGGAGGTAGGGGCCCGTCTCTCCCTCGAAGGCGAGGGCGTCGTCGAGGTCGAAGGCGACCACGCGCTTGCGCGAAACGCGCAGCATGTAGTAGCGGAGCGCGCCGACCGCGATCTGCAGGGCTCGCCGGCGGATGTCCTCCTCGGCGCCGCCCGGGTCGCGTGCGCGCACCTCCGCCTCGGCTCGCCGGACCAGGGCGTCCACGAGCTCGTCCGCCTTGACGCCGAGCCCCCTCCGCCCGCTCATCTCCAGGAACGGCTTCGCCCGCTCCTCGGCGGACAGCGGGTAGTCGGGGAAGAGCGCGGCGATCGTGGCGGGGCTGAGCGCGACCATCTCGTAGGCGAAGTGGATGGAGTTCGCCGCCTGCTCGGCGAAGCCCAGGCTCCGCAACGCCTGGACGACCACGCGCTGCAGGTACGACTGGCGCGCGTCAATGACGTTGTAGACCCGGCAGGCGGAGCCGAACGGGGGGTGGTCGGGGGAGCCCGGGCCCGAGGTCGTCGCCCAGAGGGGGTACAGCGGCGGGTCGGGCGACCAGTCGAACGGCTCGTACCTGAAGTCGCGCCCGAGGAGCCCGAGCTTCCACATCTGGTAGGCGATGTCCTTGCCCACGTAGGTCACCGTCCCGGTCGAGCGCACGATGACCTTCTGGTCCTCCCCGGCGCCCGGGTCCACGCCGGGCAGCTCCATCACCCAGCAGCCGGCGTTCCTCCCCTCGGTGAGCTTGCGGACGACGTTCGACTCCCGGAGGCGCGCGAAGGCGTCCTCCCAGAACCGCAGCCGCAGGATGTCGCTCTCCCGTGGCAGCAGGTCGTAGCGGACCCCGATCCGGTGCATCGTCCGCAGGTGGTGTCGCACCATGCGCCGGGCGAGGTAGTCGGCGAAGCGGGCGACGGCGCCGTCTCCCTCCTCGATCGCGCGCAGCGTCTCCTCCCGATGGCGAAGTCGCGCGGAATCCTCCTCGTAGAAGCGCGTGACCTCGGCGTAGACATCCCAGGCGATCCAGTCGAAGCGCTCGCCCCTGCGCTCGAGAACCTCCTCGGCGTACCGCTCGCGCACCTCCGCCTCGCCTTCGTTCCGCAGGAGGCGGAAGCCCACGACGAGGTCCGCGACCTGCACGCCGGTGTCGTCAATGTAGTTCTGCACCTCGACGGGATGGCCGAGCGCCCGCAGGAACCGGACCAGCGTGTCCCCGAGGACGGCGTTGCGGAGGTGGCCGATGTGGGCCGCCTTGTTCGGGTTGATGTTGGTGTGCTCGACGATGATCTTGAGACCGGCGGGGGCAGCAGGCGGCGGGCCGGGCCCGAGCAGCCACTGCCTCAGGTAGCCGGTTCGGTCGAGGAACGCGTTCAGGTAGCCGCCGGCCGCCTCCACGCGCTCGATGCCCGAGCCCGGCTCGAAGGCCTCCGCGGTCGCGCGCGACAGCGTGTGGGGAGACTTCCTGAGGGTCCGGGCCAGCTCGAAACAAACCGGGCTCGCCAGGTCGCCGTGGGATGGGCTCGGAGGATAGGACAGCGGGACGCTCTCGAGCTCGACGCCGATCGCTCTGGCGGCCGCCCGCCGCAGCCCGTGCTCGAAGGCGGTCTCCGGGTCGAGAAGGCTCAACGGCGCGTGCTCCCCTGCAAGCCGACGCACTATACGTCACCCGGGCGGCCCGTCACCCGGGCGGAAGCCGGGTCCATCCGCGCAGCGAAGGCTCTATTCCGGCGTTCGCGGGAACGACGGGGGCGTCAGGGCAGCGGCCCGCTCGTGGAGGGACCCTGCGCCTCGACGACGACCGGATCCGAGAAGCTCGACAGGCCCTCGCTCGTGACGCCCTCGATGCGATACCGGTAGGACAACCCCGGCTCCGCGGTCGCGTCCACGAACTGGTAGAAAGCGGGCGCCGAGGGGCCCCCGAACGCAGGGATCCAGACCAGGTTGATCCGCCTCTCCTCGCTTCCGCCTTCGAGGATGCGGCTGACGTTGAAGCCGACGAGGCCGGACTCCGAAGCGGTCTCCCACCGGAGCAGCACTCCTCCCCCGTTTTCGAGCGAGGAAGCGTCGAGCGAAGCGATCTCGAACGGGTATCCGGCCACCCGGTCCGCCGACCAGGAGTAGCGGCGGGGCCCGCCGGACTCGTCGAGACTGCGCACGAGAAGAAGGGCCTCGGCGAGCCCGTCGAGGGGCACGGTGAGGCGGCCGCGCCCGTCGGGGCCGATCTCGACCGGCACGCGCCGGAGCTGCCCGCTGTCCATGACGAGAAGCAGGTCCGCGTCCCACGCGCCCGGTGTCTCGCCCTCGAAACGCAGGGTCAGCCCACCGCGCTCTTCCTCCGGGACCACGAGCGCCTGGACGGCGCCGAGGGGCTCCAGCGCGGGCTCGGGCTGGACGGCGAGGCAGGGAAGGCCCTCGAAGACCGTCGCGAACGCCGGAGGGGCGAGCTGCGACGCGAAGGGGAAGTGCCGGCCGTCGTCGCGAGCACCGGTCAGCACGGACCAGAGATGGAAGTCCCGAAGGGCCGATTCGAGGTTCGCGCCGCCGCCGCGCCGCACGCCCCGATCGAGGGCGGCTGCCGGCGGCCCGCCTGCAGCGAGTTCCTCGATCGTCGCCCGCACGCTCGCGCCACCGTAGGCCGATTCGAGAAACGCGAGCCACGCGGCGTTTCCCGCCGCCAGGTCGAGGTCCTCGGTGAGGAGTCCTTTGTGGAGGCCGGCGAGCCGCCTGGACAGCTGCGCGGCCAGCTGCGGATCCTCGACACCACCGAGGCGCAGCTCCGCCCAGGTCGCGAGCGCCTCGCTCCAGCCGGCAGGCAGCCCCGCCGGGCCGACGGCCGCCCCCACGACGTGCGCGTACTGGTGGATCGCGGCACGGCGGATCTCCCGGCCGCCACCGCGCGGAGCGGTGTCGAGCACGATCAGCGAGCGCCGATCGCTGCGGCGGCGGGCGAGCACGTAGCCGTCCACGCCATCGCCCACATCGGCCAGAAGGACCTCGACAGCTCCCGGAGCGGGGAGGTCGAGCCCCTCGACGAGCAGATCCCTCGCCTCGGCGAGACCCCGGGCGGCCGCCTCGACCGCCTCGGGCGTGCCGTCGCCGTCCTCGTCGGTCGCGTCCACCAGGCGGTCGGGGGACTGCGGGTCGGCGCTATAGCGGAACACCGTTCCGTCCGCGAGGCCCAATCTCTTCTCGCCAGCGAGGGCGGTCTCGGCGAGGAGCACCGAGAGCGCCCGGCGCGCGGACGGAACCGCCCGGTAGCTGTCGCGCTGGACGCCCTGGAGGATGGGCGTCAGGCAGGCAACGGGAAGCTGCGCCGCCGCGCCGAGCGAGGCGACCGCCTGCGCCCGCGCGGCCGGGCGCCCCCCGACGGTCCCGTCCGCGGCCGGTGTGGAGACGGCCGACGCGGCCAGGGTCG
>JBBIHW010000004.1:6135-29359 GCA_037446795.1 Acidobacteriota bacterium | reverse complement strand
CGGCGCACGCAACGCAGCGCCGAGGACGACCGGCACCTCGTTGTGCTCCCAGGGATGGAGATCCAGGACCTGCCCTTCCGGGAAAAGCTGCGTGACCCCGGGGGCGAACACCCCGAAGTGGGTCCTCGAATCCTCGGCCGTCTCGGGGCCCGAGTGGCCGGCGACCCACAGCACCTTTCCCACGCGCAGCGGGCAGTCCTGGGCGAGCTGGCTGAACAGGCGCATCGGGCCGTACTTGAGGTAGCTGAACGAGCCGTAGGTGGAGTGGGCGCCCCAGAACCCGTCGAACTCCCGGAACGGGTCGGAGGCGAGGTTGACCGAGGCCAGTCCGGCCATCATCCCCGCGTTGGTGAACTCGGTGATCTCCTGCGGCAGCAGGACGCCGAACGGGTTCTTCTCGCGCTCGTACCAGCCCCATCCAGGCAGCTCGCCGAAGTCCTTGGCGAACCCCGCGATGTTTGTGGACTCGGCCAGGTCCGCGGAGCAGGCGATGAACAGCGGCCGGCCGTACTCCCGGCGGGCGAACGCGTTGATCCACGAGGCCCACGAGCCGAACGCGGCCCGGTTCGGCTGCTTCTCGCCCGGCCTGCGGTAGAGCGAGGCCGGGTAGCTCCGGTAGTCGTAGAGCCTCTCGTCCTCGAAGATGCGGGCGCCCTTGCCCCCGAGGCGGAATCCGGGCACGCGCTCGGGCACCTCGCGCGCCAGCTCGACGAGGCGGTCGCTCGCGTAGCGGACGAGCTCCTCGTCCCGTCGCAGGACGCTCACGGCCCGCTCGAGGTTGGCGGCGGCCTGCCGGGACCGCGCCCCCGGGTCCGCGGGCGCCGGCTCGTCCACGCCGTCGTACTCGATCCCGTATTTCTCCATGAACGCCTTGCGGACCTTCCAGAACTCGGGGCTGTTCATCGGGTGCGGCGTGCCGTGCGACTTGTTGTCGTACTTCCCGTAGCCGCGGCCTTTGCGCGTGCGGAACCAGGCCATGGTCGGCACGCGGCGCGGGTTCTCGCCGAAGGAGGCCTCGAGGACCGCGCGGGTGACCGGCCCCCATTCCATCCCGTCCGCGGTCCCCACCACGCGCCAGCCGTAGGGTCGGAACCAGTCCTCCGGGGTTCCGTGGACGACCGAGGAGGCGGGCCGATCGTCAATCCCGTAGTCGTTCCAGTCCACGAGGAAGACGAGGTTCGACAGACCCAGTCCCCAGGCCGAGTTCTTCGCTTCGTGGCTGCCTCCGGGGGTGAGGCCCCCTTCCCCTTCCACCACGAACACCTTGACCTGCTCGCATCCGGCCAGCTTGAGCGCCGTCGCCTGGCCGGTGGCCGGTCCCAGGCCGTGGCCCGATGGCCCGGTGTTCGCCTTGAGGAGGAGGGTCTTCCCTTCCATCTCCGCGTGTCCCGGCAGGCCCCCTCGGCGCCGGAGCTTCACGAGGTCCTCGAAGGTGAGGGCCCAGCGGCCCCCGTCGGGGAAGGCGAAGGCGGGATCGCCGGTCCGACGGTGCCGCTCGCGCAGCGTCTCGTTGAGCACGGCGAGCAGGGCGTAGATGACGGGCACGGTGTGGCCCGCGGATAGGACGAAGCGGTCCTGGAAGGGACGCCACGGCCGGAGCAGGTCCCAGCGCATCGCCCCAGACAACATCAGCGAAAGGAGCATGTGCACCTTCGAGCGCGAGCCCCCGGGATGCCCGCTCTGGCGGTAGTTCAGCATGAGGTCAATGAGCTCGTCGGTGACGTCCTTGAGAACCTCCCAGCGGGGGAAGGCTCGGGCGCAGTCGGCGTAGAGGGCCTCCACGTCGCGTACCTTCACCTCGTCCACGCCTCCCTCCCGCCTACCGCCGGCCGCCGCTCACGAAGGAGGCGATCCGCCGGAGTCCCTCGTCAATGGCCTCGAAGGAGGAGGCGTACGAGAACCGCACGTGCTGTCCCTCCCCCTCGACCGGGGTCCCGAAGTGGATGTCCGACAGCACGGCGACCCCGGCCTCGTAGAGGAGCCGCTTGCGCAGCTCCTCGCTGTCGGCAGCGCCGACCATGCGGCACGCCTCGGTCACGTTCGGCCAGACGTAGAAGGCTCCGCCGGGGACCAGGCAGCGGAAGCCGGGGAGTTCGTTCAGGCCGGCCACGATCCGGTCCCGGCGGCGCCGGAACGTCTCCCGCATCCGTCCGGCCGGCTCCTGCGAGGCGGTCAGGGCTTCGAGGGCCGCGTACTGGTTCGGGTGCGGGGGACAGGAGTCGGTGTTCGTGACCCAGCGGGTGAACACCGGCGCGAGTTTCGCGTTGGCCGCGAAGCCGATCCGCCAGCCCGTCATCGAGTAGCTCTTGGAGACCGAGTCCGCGACGATGGTTCGCTCCTTCATCCCCGGGACGGCCGCGATGCTCGCGAACTCCCCGTCGTAGACGAGGCCGGAGTAGACCTCGTCGGAGTAGACCCAGAGGTCCTCCCACGGCCCGACGATCCGGGCGACCTCCTCGAGCTCCTCGCGCGAGAGGAGGTTGCCGGTGGGGTTGCCGGGGCTGCACAGGATGAGCAGGCGCGTCCGCGCGTTGACCAGGCGCCGCAACTCGTCCAGGTCGAAGTTGTACCCCCGCGCCTCGCGCAGGGGGAGGGGGACGGGCACGGCACCGTGGGCCCGGATCTGGGCCTCGTAGATCGGAAAGCCGGGGTTCGGGTAGATGACCTCGTGGCCTTGCCCCGGCTCGGTCACCGACAGGATCGTGTAGCCGATGAAGGGCTTGCCGCCGCAGCCGCAGACGACCTCCTCGCTCGTGAAGCGCACCCCGCGCGTCCGCGTGAAGTGGTCGGCGACGGCCTGGCGCAGCGGCTCGATCCCCGGCGAGGGCGTGTAGCCGGTCCGGCCCTCGGTGATCGCCCGGATCGCGGCGAGGCGGATGTGCTCGGGGGTCGGGAAGTCGGGCTGACCGATGCAGAAGGAGACGATGTCCTTGCCGGCGGCCTCGAGCCTCGCGACCTCTCCGAGAACGACGAAGGCGTTCTCGGTACCCAGCTCGCGAGCCCGTGCCGATATCGGAAGCATCTCCGCTTTCCCGTCCGGCGTGCGCGAGAAGGTCGTCGCCTGAGGGCCCCGGAACGGTCGGCGATTGTATCCATCGCGAGCGGCGATGGGCAACACCGAAGCCGGACGTCACCGCGGCGAAAGCCGCGCGTCACCCATCGAAAGCCGTCACCCCCCGGCGAAAGCCGGGGTCCACGTGGCCGGCACTGGATTCCGGCTTGCGCCGGAATGACGACGCACCAGACGGGCTCAGAGGATGGTCAGCTCCTCCTCCATGGGCTCATCGGGCATGGGCGCGAGCTCGACATCGTCGAAGACCACCCTCGGGGGCGGAGGCGGGGGCGCCGGCGCGACCGGGGGAGCGGGCGGAGGGAGCGCGGGCCGCCCCCGAAGGAGCCACGCTCTCGGCCCCAGCGGCTCCTCCTCCTCCTCCTCCTTCGCGCCGGGGATGTCGGCCTCGAGCTTGATCGTCCTGCGGTCGCGGAGCACCTCGAGCTCGACCCGCTGGCCATCCTTGTCGTCGAGCGCCTCGACGAGCTCGTCGGCGCCCCGGACCTTCTCCCCGTCCACGGACACGATCAGGTCCCCGACGCGGATGCCGGCCTTCTCGGCCGCCGATCCCTTCATGACCCGGCCGACGAGCACGCCTGCCTCCCGGCTCGCGCCGAAGAACTCCCGGAGCTCCGGCGTGGTCTGAACGAGCTCGACGCCGAGCTTGGGCTTTCCGCCGAAGCGGAACATCCACGCCTGGCCGCCGCCGGGGATCCGGTACTTCCGGATCTCCTTCCGGATGTCCGGCACGACGAGCTTCTCGATGTCCTCGAGCCGCTCGAGGTCCTTCATGCCCTGCCAGGAGGGCCGCTCTCCCAGCTCGACCGTGATCTTCTTGCGCTCGCCATCCCTCACGACCTCGATCTGCACGGTCTCCGAGGGCCTCGCGGCGCGAATCTTCCGCGTGAGGGCGATCGGGCCGCGGACGGGCTCGCCCGCGAACCGGACGATGACGTCCCCCTCCTCGATGCCGGCCTCCTCGGCGGGAGAATCCGGGATGACAGCGAACACGCGGGCGCCGCCCTCCTCGAGGTCGGTGGCCTCCTCGACCCTCACGCCGAGGTAGGCGCCGCTTCCCCGAGCCGCAGGGTCGCGCTCCTCCCCCGCGGCCCACACCAGAAACGCGGCGAGAGCGAGCACGGGCACGGTCGCCGCCGCCGCGATCGCCAGACGGTTCCGTCCTCTCATCGGTCGCCTCCTTGATTCATGCGCGCCCATCCATACCTACGCCCCGCCCCGGTCGAAAGTCGGGCGGCCGGCCCCCCTTGTAGGATATTGACCGATCTCGGCCGGGAGGGCGAGGCCATGGGGCAAGGCGACGCGCCGCGGGACGGAGGGCTCGCCGGCCGCGTGGCGGTCCTCACCGGAGGGGGAACCGGCCTGGGCCTCGAGATCGGCCGGCAGCTCGCCCTGCGGGGCGCGCGCATCGCGATCACGAGCCGCGACCCCGAGCACCTGCGCCGAGGCGAGGCCGCGCTGCGCGCCGCGGGGGCCGAGGCCGCCTCCTTCCCCTGCGACGTGCGCGACCCGCACGCGGTCCGCCGCACCGCCCGGGCCGTGGAGGAGCGGTTCGGAAGCCTCGACATCCTGGTCAACAACGCGGCGGGGAACTTCGTCCGGCCCGCCGAATCGCTCCCCGAGAAGGCCTTCGCCAACGTGGTGGACATCGTGCTCAACGGGACCTTCTACTGGTCCCGCGCGGCCGCGCGCTCGATGATCGGACGCGGCCGGGGCGGGGTCATCCTGAACGTCGTCGCGACCTACGCCTGGACCGGGGGCCCCGGGACGGTGCACTCGGCCGCGGCGAAGGCGGGGGTGCTCGCCATGACGCGAACGCTCGCGGTCGAGTGGGCCCGCCACGGCATCCGCGTCGTCGCGATCGCGCCGGGACCGTTCGACTCGGCGGGGGCGGCGGACCGCCTGTGGCCCTCGGAGGAGCTCGAGGAGCGCGTGCGGCGAGCGATCCCCCTCGGCCGCTTCGCGCGCCGGGAGGAGGTCGCCCGCGCGGCTGCCTGGCTCCTGTCGGAAGAAGCGGCCTACGTGACGGGCGAGTGCCTGACCATCGATGGAGGGGGCTGGCTCGGCCGCGGCATCCTCGGCGCCGACGAGCCGATCCCGAAGCTCCGGCGGCGGAGGCGCGCGGCGGCCGGCCCGCCGGAAGAAAGCGAGGCAGACCCGTGAACACGACCCTCCGCCTCGCGATGGCCGTGTCGCTCGCCGCCCTGCTCCAGTCCGGCTCCCTCGCGGGCGACCGGCCCACAGGTCGGAGCTTCGCGACGCGCTCCGTCGTCTACGCGCGGGGAGGCATGGTGGCCGCCTCTCACCCTCTCGCCGTCCAGATCGGCGTGGACGTGCTGCGCCGCGGAGGCTCCGCCGTGGACGCCGCGATCGCGGTCAACGCCGCCCTCGGCTCGCTCGAGCCGGTCGCGTGCGGGATCGGCGGGGACCTCTTCGCCCTCGTCTGGGACGCGAAGGCCAGGAAGCTCCGCGGCCTCGCCGCCGCGGGCCGCAGCCCGCGCCAGCTCACCGTGGAGCGCATCGTGGAGCGCGTCGGCGAGTCGGCCGGGGGGACCATCCCGCCGTTCTCGCCGCTGGCCTGGACCGTGCCCGGCTGCGTGGACGGCTGGTTCGAGTTGCACGGCAGGTTCGGCCGCCTCCCGATGCGGGACGTGCTCGACCCGGCGATCCGCGCGGCGCGCGAGGGAGCTCCCGTCCCCGAGATCATCGCCTTCGCGTGGCAGCGCGGCGCGCGGGAGCACTCCGCCAAGCCCGGCTTCGCCGCCGTGTTCCTCCCTGGAGGCCGTCCCCCGCGCGAGGGCGAGGTGTTCCGCAACCCGGCGCTCGCGCGCGCCTACGAGACGATCGCCTCGGGCGGCCGCGACGCGTTCTACCGGGGGCCGATCGCCCGCGCGATCGTGGAGCTGTCGAAGCGGGCGGGGGGATACTTCAGCCTCGAGGACTTCGCCTCGCACCGCTCCGAGTGGGTCGAGCCGATCTCGACCACCTATCGTGGCGCGACCGTCTGGCAGCTGCCTCCGCCCACGCAGGGCGTCACCACCCTCGAGATGCTCAACATGCTGGAGGCGTTCGACCTGCGCGCGATGGGGAGGGAGTCCGCCGACTTCTGGCACACCATGGTCGAGGTCAAGAAGCTCGCCTTCGAGGACCGGGCCCGGCTCATCGGAGACCCGGACTTCGCAAAGGCGCCGATCGAGAGGCTCCTCTCGAAGGAGTACGCGCGAGAGCGGGCGCGCGAAATCTCGCCCGAGCGCGCCGCCGAGCGGGCGGAGCGCGGCGCCCCGGCGGCCGGCGGCGGCGACACGACCTACCTCGCCGTGGCCGACGCCGAGGGGAACATGGTCTCCCTGATCCAGAGCAACTACACGGGATTCGGCTCGGGCTACGTGGTCGAGGACTGGGGCTTCGGCCTCCAGAACCGCGGCGCCTTGTTCAGCCTCGAGGAGGGCTCGCCCAACCGGCTCGAGCCGGGAAAGCGTCCGTTCCACACCATCATCCCCGGCTTCGTCACGCGCAACGGCGAGCCGTGGCTCGCCTTCGGCGTCATGGGCGGCGACATGCAGCCGCAAGGCCAGGTCCAGGTCCTCGTCAACCTCCTCGACTTCGGCATGGGTCTCCAGGAGGCGGGCGACGCCCCGCGCTTCTACCACACGGGCTCGAGCGAGCCGACCGGCACGCGGATGGTGGCGGGAGGCATTCTCGCCCTCGAAAGCGGCGTGCCCGAGGAGGTCCGGCGCGAGCTCGCGCGGCGCGGCCACAGGATCGAGCAGGCCCCGCCGTTCACCTTCGGCGGATACCAGGCCGTGGCCCGCGACCCCGCCACCGGGGTCTTCGCGGGGGCGAGCGAGTCCCGGAAGGACGGCTGCGCGATGGGGATCCATGAGCCGGCGGCGCTTCGCGAAGCGGCGGTGGCCTCGCCTCCCCGGCGGAGGCGGCGCGGCGGGTCGCGACGACGAACTCGAGGGCCGGCGCGGGTTCCCACGCGGGCCCGCCGCCAGGCGCGAGGCTCTCGCGGTCCCTCCGGCAGTCCGGCCTGATCCACCGGGCCTCCCGAACGCGGTAGACCGACCGCGTGCGGGCGCCTCGAACGCCCAGGCGATGATCGCGAAGATCCCGACGAGCGGGACGGAGGTCCACCGATCCGTGCGCGTCCGGCTCCCCACCTGCACGATTCCGATCGAGGGGAGCAGCGCGACCACGTACCGGACCGACCCGCCTCGAGGGGTGCCGTGCGACGAGCGGGCCGCACAGTCAGGCAGCGTCGCCGCGGCGAACTCCGCGCACGAGGCTGCGACGGGCCGCGGGGGGGGCCGCCCGTCGAGGGGATCGAACACCGCGGCTCCCCCCCGTGATATGCCGCGGGGCGTCGAAGTGAACGAACGCGTCGTGCCGAACCGGCGCGCAGGCGGCCGGCGCGAGCGTCGCGGTCCGCGACGGGACAGCCGGGTTCCCTCGCCCGAGGTGCCGCGCTACTCCTTCGAGAAGGATCCGACGAACCAGGACACGGCGCTCACGATCAGCGCCCCCAGGATGGCCCAGCCCACCGTCGCCACCTGGAAGCCGGGGACGATGGCCGCGGCGATCGCGAAGGCCGCGCCGTTCACGACCAGGTAGAAGAGCCCGAGGGTGAACACGGTGATCGGCAGCGTCAGGATGAAGAGGACCGGCCTGACGGTGGCGTTCACGAGGCCCAGGACGAGGCCTCCAGCCAGAAGCGCCGGCCACGAGTTCACGTGCACGCCGGGCAGAATCCACACCGTGAGCGCCAGCGCGAGCGTCACGGTGAACCAGTGGCGGAGGAACCTGCCCACGGCGCGGTCTTCCCTACCCTCGCTCGCCCCGCCGCGTGCGCTCCGGCCGGGCCGCCGGATCCGCGCGACGGGAGCCGGGACCCTACGATCCGATCCGAACCACGCCGCAGCCGATGCGACCGCCTGCCGCTCCGGTGGGTTGCGTCTTGAAGTCGTCGGCCTTCTCGTGAACGACGAGGCTGCGTCCCACGATGTCCCGCGTCGAGCCGTCGCCGATCCGCCACTGATCGGTGGTCATGGCGAACGCCGCGCTGCCGTCGGAGGCGGCTGCGATGTTCCCGATGTCGCCCAGGTGGAAGGGCGGGGTCCCCCACTTGCCGTGCTCCACCTGCGTCGGGTTCCAGTGGCTGCCGGCCGAGGAGGCGTCCGGCGCCGTGCAGTCCCCGACCTCGTGCAGGTGGACGGCGTGCACTCCCGGCGGAAGCTTGCGAAGCTCGAGACGCACGGTCACCTGCCCGTCGGTCTCCGTGAACACCGCTGTCCCTTCGACGGAGCTGCCGCTGCGGGGCTCGATGGCGGCGACGGCCGTCTTCTGACCCGGGGGCTTCGCCTCGATCGAGACCACCTCCCGCTTCTGCTGCGCCGCCGGGGCGGCGAGGGCGAGGCTTCCGAGGACGGCGGCGACGGCGAGGAACTGTCTTCTCATCCCAACCTCCTGCGGCGCGGAAAGATGCCCGCCGCCGCGGCTATTGTCCTCCCGCAGGGGTCCGTCCGGCAACGGAGTCCGTGCGCACCGCTACGATCCGCCGGTGGCGCGGCGCACGGCGTTCCGCACGACGGCGTCGTCGGCGAGATGCGGGAGCGTCAGCCGCAGCCTCGGTTCGGTCGCCATCGCCCTCCCGGCGGCGAACAGGGCACCGGGGTTCCGCGCCCAGGCGCGGCGCGCGATCCCGTGGGTCACGTCCCAGTGGAGCATGCTCCGCGCCCGCTCGTCCGCCTCGACGCTCCCGTCCAGCACCAGGCCGAACCCCCCGTTGATCGCGAGCCCCCAGCCCACGCCGCCCCCGTTGTGCAGAGCGACCCACGTGGCGCCGCGGATGGCGTCCCCGATCACGTTGTGGACCGCCATGTCCGCGCACAGCTGGCTTCCGTCGCGCACGTCGGCCGTCTCGCGGAACGGCGAGTCGGTCCCGGACACGTCGTGGTGGTCCCGACCGAGCACGACGGGCCCGCGCAGCCGCCCCTCGCGGATCGCGAGGTTGAAGGCGAGGGCGATGCGCACCCGCCCCTCGGCGTCCGCGTAGAGGATCCGAGCCCGGGATCCGACCACGAGCCGGTTCGGCCCGGCCTGCCGGATCCAGTGGAGGTTGTCGAGGACCTGGCGGCGGGTCTCCGGCGGGGCGGTCGCGGCGATCTCCTCGAGAACCCCGGCGGCGATCGAGTCGGTCGTCGCCAGGTCCTCGTCCTCGCCGCTCGTGCAGACCCAGCGGAACGGGCCGAAGCCGTGGTCGAAGCACATGGGTCCCATGATGTCCTCGACGTAGGACGGGTAGCGGAACCTCCCGTCCGGCCGGGTCACGTCCGCCCCCGACCGCTGCGCCTCGACCAGGAAGGCGTTGCCGTAGTCCCAGAACCTCATTCCCCGGCCGGCCATGCGGTTGATCGCCTCGACCTGGCGCCGCAGGGAGGCGCGCACGAGTTCCTTGAACCCCTCGGGGTCGGAGCGCATCCGGTCGTTGCTCTCCTCGAAGGTGAGCCCGGCGGGGTAGTACCCGCCCGCGAACGGGTTGTGCAGCGAGGTCTGATCCGATCCCAGGTCCACCGCGATCCCGGCCGCTACGAGCCGCTCCCACAGGTCCACGACGTTGCCGAGGTAGCCGAGCGAGAGCGGGAGCCGGGCGCGGCGGGCCTCCTCCAGGCGCCGCAGCACCCGATCGAGGTCGGTCTCGACCTCCATGAGCCAGCCCTGTTCGAGCCGCTTGCCGAGCGCTTTCGGGTTGATCTCGGCGATGACCCCCACCGCGCCCGTGATGACCGCCGCCTTCGCCTGCGCGCCGCTCATCCCGCCCAGGCCGGAAGACACGAAGACGCGTCCGCGGAGGTCCGCCCCCTCCGGAATGCCGAGGTACTTCCGACCTGCGTTGAGCAAGGTGATCGTCGTCCCGTGAACGATCCCCTGGGGACCGATGTACATGAAGCTGCCCGCGGTCATCTGCCCGTAGGAGGTCACGCCGAGCGCGGCGAGCCGCTCGTAGTCCCGGGGCGAGGAGAAGCTCGGGACGACCATGCCGCACGTCACGACCAGCCGCGGCGCCAGGCGATGGGACGGGAAGAGCCCGACCGGGTGGCCCGAGTGGAGGACCAGGGTCTCCTCCTCCCCCATCTCGGCCAGGTACTTCATCGTGAGGCGGTACTGCGCCCAGTTCTGGAAGACGGCGCCGTTGCCGCCGTAGGTGATCAGCTCGTGGGGATGCTGCGCGACAGCAGGGTCCAGGTTGTTCTGGATCATGAGCATGATGGCGGCGGCCTCCCTGCAGCGCGCCTGGTACTCGTGAATCGGCCGCGCCCTCATCTCGTAGGCGGTTGGCCGGTAGCGCCGCATGTAGATGCGCCCGCTCTCCTCGAGCTCCCGCGCGAACTCCGGCGCGAGGGCCGCGTGCAGGTGCGGTGGGAAGTAGCGGAGCGCGTTTCGGACCGCGAGCTCCCGATCCTCTGCGGACAGCAGCAGCGGCCGCGGCGGGGCGTGGTCCACGGCCGGGTCGTGCGGAGGCATCGGAGGAAGCTCGTCCGGAATCCCCTCCACGATGAGGGAGCGGAAATCCCGGGCCGCGACTCGCGCGCTCATCGCCCTGCCCTCCTCGCCGTCAGGGAGAAGGGTACCAGGCCTGCGGGTCCTCGTGCTCGGGGCGGTCCGGCCGCGGCGACCGCGCGCGGGACAGGGGGACAGGGGGTCGAAGCCGGACGGGAAAGGTCGTTCCGCACGGGAGCCTCGGCGCGCGGTCGGTCGGCTCTCTCTCTCTCGAGGGGCGAGCCGCACGAGGCGTCCCGGCACGCCGAGACGTCTCGCGCGGGTGTGGCGCGAAGGGTGGCTGCCCATGACTCCTGCCGAGGCCCGCACGGGTCCGGCGCCGAGGTCCGCGCGGACCGGAAGATCCTCGAGAAGCGAATGCGCGAGATGCGAAGCCTCGCGGAAGCCCGCCTCGGCGCCGCGGCGGTGGAGGGCCCGCCGGAGGCTCCGCTCGATGGCGCCGCGTTCGACGTCCCAGGGGCGCGCCCGGCGATCCTTCGCTCGAGCCCGGTCGCAGCCGATTCGATCGGCTCTGTCCGCCGCCTCTCGGAGCACGCGTGCGCGGCGAAGCTCGATGCGGGCTGCCTGGATGCCGGGGCCGGAAGCTGCGGCTCGGCGCCCCGAGCGAGGTCCACTCCGATCTCCAAGCGTTCGAGGCTTTTCCGGTCGAACGCGCCGGCGAGCTCGACGCGCACGACCGAGCGCCCCTGGAGGGGTACACTCTGGCGGGAGGCCCGCCGTGACAGATCGGTTCGAGGCGTGCCCGCGGCCCGGTGTCCCGAGCAGGACGGCGCTGTCCCTTCCATGCGCCGCGGCGCTTTCGATCTGCCTGCTCGCGCTGCTCGGCGGGAGCGTTCTGCGCCCGATCGGCTACGCGGCCGCGGCCTCCTTGCTGGCAGGCCCGGCCATGCTCGCCTGGAGCCTCTGCCGCCGCTACGAGCTGACGCGGTTCGATCTCGTGATCCGCTCCGGGCCCTTCAGGCGAACCATCCACCTCGAGTGCATCGAGGGCGCGACAGGAATCGGCTCGGGCCGCGCCCCGGCCCCGCCGGCCGGAAGACCCGGGCGCGTCTTCCTCCTTTACGGAGGCAGACGCGGGCGCCGGAGCGTTCTTCTCTATCCGGAGGATCCGGAGCTCTTCCTCAGACGGCCTCGCGCGCCGCAGCCCGTTCCTCGAGCGGCGAGGCGTCCGCCTCGTGCGCCGCAGCGGGCTGCTCGCGATCTCGTGAACGGGCAGCGGGAACGGGGCGCCCCCGCTACTTCTTGCGGTCCGAGCCACCCTCCATCACCGTGTTCCACGGACCGCCGTCCACCGAGGCCTCGTAGGTGAAGGTCTGCCGGTCGGCCGAGACCTGCTTCAGCGTGTAGCGGCCCCGGACGACCTTGTCGCCCATCTGCTCGTCGCTCGTGAACGTCCAGATGGGACCCGCGATCGTTCCCTTGGCCAGGCCGCTCCAGCCGCCGCTGTCCACGCCGTAATACGTGTAGGCGTTCTCCTGGCCGTTGTACCCGAGGATCCCGAGCCCGTTCACCGGCCCCATCGGGCCCTTCCCCTCGGACCGGCACACGACAGCGAACCCCCCTGGGAACCACTCGCAGGTCTCGGTCCAGGTCATGGGGCCTCCCGGTCCCATCGGGCTCTCCTTGATTTCGGCCTTGCCGGACCAGGTGCCGACGAAGAACTCGAGCTTCTTGTGCTCCGGCCCCGGCTTCGGGGGACCGGCCGGAGGTTCTTCCGCCTGCGCAAGGCCGGCGCAGAAGAGGACTGCCACCGCAGCGAGCCGCACGGATCGCTTCATCTCGACCTCCAGGGTTGGAAGAGAAACCTGCTCTGCAGGGTCGCGAACGCGCGCAGCATATTTCACTTCGCCGCGACGATCAAGGCTCACGAGGGGGGCGTCCCTCGCGCCGGATGTGCCGGAAGTCGCTCAGGCCCGGGGCGCGGCCGGTCCCGCCCGCCGCACTGGACGCGGATCCGAACGGTGGAGCGCAGGGGCGCCGGGCAGACGGTCCGCTCTTCGCGCCCACGGCGCAGGTGATCCGTTTCGAGGCTCCTCCCTCGCGGCAACGGCAGGGGAGCCGGAGCGGCTTCTATCCCTCCTCGAAGAGGACAGGGCCCGCGTCCATCTTTCCGAGCTCGAACCGCAGCGCCTGCTCGAGGCCCGGGTGAACGAAGCGAAAGCCGGCCCCCTCGAGCCGCTGGGGAAGAACGCGCTGGCTCGCGAGGAGGGTCTCCTCCCCCATCTCTCCGAAGAGCCCTCGGACGACGGGCTCGGGAAGAGGCAGCCGCGCCGGCCGGGCGAGAACGCGGCCGAGCGTGGCGGCGAACTCCGCGCTCGAAACCGGCTGCGGCGACGTCACGTTGAAAGCGCCCTCGAGGTCTTCGCGCATCAGGAGGAGGTGCAGCGCGCCGACCGCGTCGTCGAGCCCGATCCAGCTCATCACTTGCCGGCCGCTGCCCACCGGCCCGCCGAGGCCGGCCTTGAAGGCCGGGAGCATCTTCCGGAGCGCACCCCCCGCGGCCCCGATCACGACCCCGAGCCGCGCGCAGACGACCCGCACGCCCGCCCGCGCGGCCTCCATGGCCGCCTCCTCCCACGCCGCGCACACATCGGCGAGGAAGCCGCTGCCCCGCTCGCTTCCCTCCACGAGATCCTCCTCGCGCCGGCTGCCGTAGAAGCCGACCGCCGATGCGCAGAGGAACGCCCGCGGGGGTCGGGCGAGGGAGCGAAGGGCGGTGGCGAGCGCCCGCGTGCCCGCAACGCGGCTCCCGAGGATCCGCTCCTTGCGCGCCCGGGTCCACCGCCCGGCGGCGAGGCTCTCGCCCGCGAGGTGGACGACCGCGTCGAGCCCCTCGAGAGCGCGCGCGTCCCGGGGGCCGCGGAGCGGATCCCAGCCGATTTCTCCCGGCCGCTCGGGGGGCCTGCGAACGAGTCGAAGGACCTCGTGCCCGCCGGCCTCGAGGAAGGAAGCCACAGCCGAGCCGATGAACCCGCTCGCGCCGCTGAGCGCCACGCGCAGCCGCGGCCGGCCGGCGAACTCGGCGTGGCGCTCGAGGTCCGAGCGGGCCCGGGCGTGCCGCCACGAGAAGAGGCGCCGGAGCCGCCTTCCGACCGATCGCCCCCCCAGCAGGTCGCCGACCGCACCGAGCCGCAGCGCGTACTCGATGCGGTCCTCGATCCTCGTGGCGCCGTCCCCCTCGGGCGCGAACACGTGGGCGTGGAGCCAGCGCGCGAAGGGACCCTCCACCTGCTCGTCGCAGAAGCTGCGGCCCTCGCGGATGTCCCGGTGAACCGCGACCCAGCGGAAGCGCAGGGAGCCGAAGGGGACGAACAGCACGGTCCGCGTCCCCTCGGCGATGGCCGGCGGGCG
The DNA here is from genome assembly GCA_037446795.1 of Acidobacteriota bacterium. Taxonomy (GTDB): domain Bacteria; phylum Acidobacteriota; class Polarisedimenticolia; order Polarisedimenticolales; family JBBIHW01; genus JBBIHW01. Next base: position 15,378 of record JBBIHW010000004.1, on the reverse strand, counting down.
CTGGCGGATCTCGACCCAGTCCCACGGCGGGTCGAGTCGCTCGAGGGAGGCCGGCCCCAGGTGCCAGCGCCAGACGAGCTCCAGCGGCACCGGGACGACGGACCGGGCGACGAAGCGGTGGCCACTCATCGGGGACGGGCGCGGCGCCGGAGGTTCCCCGCGGCCACCGCGCGGCGCCTCTTCTTGTCCGCCGTCGTCGTCGCCCCTCAGAACACCGTGTAGATGAAGGGCGACAGCGCGCTTCCCGCGGTGAGGGCGACGAGCAACCCGAGCAGCAGCAGCGCGAGGACGATCGGCAGGAGCCAGAACTTCTTCCTGTACTTCAGGAAGTCCCAGAACTCGCGCAGGATCGTCGCGTAGGCCATCCGGAAGCCTCCTCCCTCGGATCAGTACTGCTTCTCGTAACGTTCGATGGTCTCGGGCACCGGGTCCTTGTCCTTCCAGTAGGACGGCCGGCCGTCCTTCCAGGCGAGGTCGAGCGGGTCGGGGCGCACGAGCCGCGCGACGAGCCCGACGGGGGTCACCACCAGGTAGAAGAACAGGCCGAGGATCACCCGGGTGGACACCCAGGACAGGATCTCGGCGAGCTTCATCCACAGCCGGAACGCGCGAAGCCACAGCGGAGCCGCCAGGGCGGGCAGCGCGACAGCGAGGACCGCCAGCGCGCCGAAGAGGAGGGCCCGGACCGAGTGTCCCCGCCAGAGCGACCAGCCTCCGAAGGCAGCGGCGAGGGCCGCCAATACGACCCCGAACCGCCGCGCCTCCTGGGCTTCCGTCCGCTTCTTCCCGCGCATGGTCCTCAATCGAGCGCGTACTCGCGCATCCAGCTCCTGTCCTCCTCGCCGAGCTCCTGCTCCTCGCGGCTGAGGAGGAAGGGCCCGAGGACGAGGTAGTCCATGTGGGTGCGCGTGAAGCACCGGTAGGCGTCCTCCGGAGTGCAGACGATCGGCTCTCCGCGCACGTTGAAGGAGGTGTTCACGAGGACCGCGCAGCCCGTCTTCTCCCGGAACCGCTCGATGAGGCGGTAGTAAAGCGGGTTCTCCTCCCGCGATACGGTCTGGATCCGAGCGGAGTGGTCCACGTGGGTCACCGCGGGGATCACGGACCGGACGACCTTGAGCTTGTCGAGGCCGCGGGCGGAACGGTCGTCCGCTCCCGTTCGCTTCTCGCGCCGGACGGCGGCGACGAGGAGCATGTAGGGGCTGTCCTCCTCGAGCTCGAAGTACTCCGAGACGTGCTCGCGAAGGACCGTGGGCGCGAAGGGCCGGAAGGACTCGCGGAACTTGATCTTGAGGTTCATCCGGACCTGCATCTCCGGGTCGCGCGGGTCTCCGAGGATCGAGCGCGCGCCCAGGGCGCGGGGGCCGAACTCCATCCTTCCCTGGAACCAGCCGACCACGTTGCCCTCGGCCAGGAGTGCCGCCACCTGGTCCACCAGCTCCTCGGGGTCGTCGAAGCGCCGGGCCCGAAGCCCGCGCGACTCGACGAACTGTGCGACCTCCTCCTCCGCGAAGGCCGGTCCGAGCAGGCTCGCCTTCTGCCGGTCGTGGACTCCGTCGGCCCGGCGCTCGCCGCCGAGCAGCTGATGGTGGACGAACAGGGCCCCTCCGAGCGCGCCGCCGGCATCCCCGGCCGCGGGCTGGATCCAGAGGTTGCGGAACGGGCCCTCCCTGAGGATCCGCCCGTTGCCCACGCAGTTCAGGGCGACCCCGCCCGCCAGCACGAGATTGTCGAGCCCGGTCAAGCGGTGGGCGTAGCGAGCCATCCCCAGCATGATCTCCTCGGTGACGGCCTGGATGGACGCCGCGATGTCCATCTCCCGCTCGGTGATCGCCGACTCCGGCTTCCTCGGCGGGCCGCCGAAGAGCCTGGCGAACCGTCCGTTGGTCATCCGGAGCCCTGCGCAGTAGTCGAAGTAGCGCAGGTTGAGCTTGAAGGAGCCGTCCTCCCGGAGGTCCACGAGTTCGCGGAGGATCAGCTCCTTGTAACGCGGCTCGCCGTACGGAGCGAGCCCCATGAGCTTGTACTCCCCGCTGTTGACCTTGAACCCGGTGAAGTAGGTGAAGGCCGAGTAGAGCAGGCCCGGGGAGTGCGGGAAGTGCAGCTCCTTGAGGATCCGGATCCTCCGGCCCTCGCCCACGCCGATGCTCGCCGTGGCCCACTCGCCCACCCCGTCCATGGTGACGATCGCCGCCCGCTCGAACGGCGAGGGGAAGAACGCGCTCGCGGCGTGGGACTCGTGGTGCTCGGTGAACAGGATCTTGCCGTCGTAGTCGAGCTCTTCCCGGATGTGCTCTCGCATCCACAGCTTCTGCTTCAGCCACAGGGGCATCGCCTGCAGGAACGAGCGGAAACCGGCGGGGGCGTATCGCAGATACGTCTCGAGCAGCCGCTCGAATTTCACCACGGGCTTGTCGTAGAAGACGACGTAGTCGAGCTCGTTGGCGTCGCGGAGCCCGCCCTCCCGCAGGCAGTAGCGAACGGCCCGGCGGGGAAACTCGAAGTCGTGCTTCTTTCGGGTGAAGCGTTCCTCCTGGGCGGCGGCCACGATGTCCCCGTCCACGACGAGGCAGGCGGCACTGTCGTGATAGTAGGCGGAAATGCCGAGAATCCGGACGCTCAAGCGCCTCGCTCCAACCCGGCCCCGGAAAGTCCGGTCCGACCCGCGGACAAGAGAAGATACTCGATCTTCGCGGCGATTGCCCTGGATTCCCTCGCGGGCCCGGCGCCGGGGGGGGGGAGCGGGAACGGGACCGCGATGCTCCGCTCCCGCCGCGGCGGCCGGTGGTTCGATCCGCTAGAATCGCCTTCCTTTTTTTCTCGTGCGGGCTCGCGGGGGCGCCCGTCCCGCGCGGGGCTCCCGGGGAGGCGGCTGGCGAATGAAGCTGGGAATCCCCAAGGAAACGAGTCCAGGCGAGCGGCGGGTCGCCCTGATCCCGGCCTCCGTCCCGGTGCTCTCGAAGAAAGGCGTCGAGGTCCTCGTCGAGAGCGGCGCGGGCGAGGAGGCCGGCTACCCCGACGGCGAGTACGCCGACAAGGGCGCGCGCGTCGTCTCGAGCCGCGCCGAGCTGTTCGCCGCGGCCGACCTCCTGCTCCAGGTCCGCGGCCTCGGCGCCGATCCGGAGGGCTGGGTCCGCGACGCGGGATCGGTCCGGCGCGGCCACGTGCTCGTCGGCATCCACGACGCGCTCTCCGCGCCGGATCCGATGCGCGAGATCGCCGCGCGCGGCGCCACGGTCCTGTCCCTCGACCTGATCCCGAGGATCTCGCGCGCGCAGGCGATGGACGTCCTCTCCTCGATGGCCACCATCGCCGGATACAAGGCCGCGCTCCTCGCGGCATCCCATCTGCCGCGCCTGTTCCCCATGCTCATGACCGCCGCGGGCACGCTCGCCCCGGCGAAAGTGCTCGTGATCGGCGCGGGCGTGGCGGGTCTGCAGGCCATCGCCACGTGCCGGCGGCTCGGCGCCGCGGTCCAGGGCTACGACCTGCGCCCTGCGGCCCGCGAGCAGATCCTGAGCCTCGGGGCCAAATGCGTCGAGCTGCCGGTCGAGGCTGCCGAGGCCGAGGACGTCGGCGGCTACGCCAGGGCGCAGGAGGAGTCGTTCTACGCCAGGCAGCGCGAGCACCTCTCGAGCGTGGTTGCCGCAAGCGACGTCGTGATCACGACCGCCCAGGTGCCCGGACAGAGGGCTCCGCTCCTGATCTCCAGCGACACGGTGGCCCGCATGGCCCCGGGCTCGGTCGTCGTGGACCTGGCGGCGGAGCGCGGGGGGAACTGCGAGCTGACGCGGCCCGGCGAGACCGTCACGGCGCGCGGCGTCACCGTGATCGGGCCCTTGAACCTGGCGGCGACCGTGCCGCACCACGCGAGCTTCATGTTCTCGCGAAACGCATGCACCTTCCTCGACCTGGTCGTGCGGGAGGGAAGGCTCCACCTCGACACGGCGGACGAGATCGTCCGGGAGACCCTGGTCGTCCGCGACGGGCAGCTCCTCCACCCGCGCATCGCCGAGGCGGTCAGGCCCACCCAGGCGCGGGCCTGACCCGGCCGGCTTCGGAGGCGAACGGATGCACGAGTTCATCGCCGCCCTCACGGTCTTCGTTTTGGCCATGTACGTCGGGTTCGAGGTGATCACGAAGGTTCCCCCGACGCTGCACACGCCTCTGACGTCGGGGGCGAACGCGATCTCCGGGATCACGATCGTGGGGGCGATCCTCTCGGCGGGGCTGCAGCTCACGTGGTTGACCACCGTCCTCGGGTTCCTGGCGGTCGCCCTCGCCATGGTCAACGTCGTCGGCGGGTTCCTCGTGACCGGACGGATGCTCCGGATGTTCCGCCGGAGGAGGTGAGCGTGCGCGAGTCCCTCATCAATCTCGCCTACCTGGCGGCGGCGGCGCTGTTCATCGCGGGACTCAAGGGGCTCTCCAGCCCGCGCACGGCGGCCCGGGCGAATCTCGTCGGGGCCGCGGGGATGCTCGTCGCCATCGCGGCGACCCTCCTCGACCGGCACATCGTGAGCTTCACCGTCATCCTGACCGCGATGGCGGTGGGCGCTGCCGTGGGAGCGTGGGCCGCCCTGCGGGTCGCGATGACGGCGATGCCCCAGATGGTCGCCCTGCTGAACGGCTTCGGGGGCGCCGCGTCGGCCCTGGTGGCTGGCGCCAACCTGCACGAGTCGGTGGAGGCGGGGACCGGATCCGCCGGCCTCCAGATGCTCGTCTCCACGGGACTGTCCGGCCTGATCGGCGCCGTGACGTTCTGGGGAAGCCTCGTCGCCTGGGGCAAGCTCCAGGAGGTCGTCCCGGGCCGGCCGCTCCTGTTCCGAGGACAGCAGGCGCTCAACGCCCTGCTCCTCGTGGCCTGTCTCGCCCTGACAGGCTTGCTGGCGGCGGGCGGCGGCGATACGACCGTCTACTGGGCGATCGCCGCCGCCGCGTCCATCCTCGGCGCGACCAGCGTGCTCCCGATCGGCGGCGCCGACATGCCGGTGGTCATCTGCCTGCTCAACTCGTACTCGGGCCTCGCCGCCTGCGCCACCGGCTTCGTGTTGAGCAACAACGCGCTCATCATCAGCGGCTCGCTCGTCGGAGCGTCGGGCATCATCCTCACCCGGATCATGTGCCGCGCCATGAACCGCTCGCTCGCGAACGTGCTGTTCGGCGGTGTGGGGGCGGAGGTGGTGAGCGCCACCGAGGCGGACCGGATCTACGCCGGCAAGATCAAGTCCTCCTCGGCCGAGGAAATCGCCATGCTCCTCGAGACGGCGCGCCGCGTGGTGATCGTGCCGGGCTACGGCATGGCGGTCTCGCAAGCGCAGCACGCGGTGCGGGAGCTCTACCGGCTGCTCCAGTCGAGAGGGGTCGAGGTGCAGTTCGGCGTTCATCCGGTCGCCGGCCGCATGCCGGGTCACATGAACGTGCTGCTCGCCGAGGCCGACATCCCCTACGAGGACGTCGTGGAGATGGACGCGATCAACCCGTCCTTCGAGCAAACGGACGTGGCGATCGTGATCGGGGCCAACGACGTGGTCAACCCCCTCGCCCGCACGGACCCGTCGAGTCCGATCGCCGGGATGCCGATCCTGGACGTGGACAAGGCACGGACCGTGGTCGTGGTGAAGCGCAGCCTGAGCCCGGGATTCGCCGGCATCCCGAACCCGCTGTTCGCGGCCGACAACACGTTGATGTTCTTCGCGGACGGCAAGAAGGCCGTCCTCGACCTCGTGAGCGCGGTCAAGGAAGCAGCGGTCGCGGCCTGAGACCCGCCTACCGGACGATGTCCAGCAGCTCGACCTCGAAGACGAGCGTCGCGCCGGGGCCGATCATCGGCGGGGCGCCCGCGTCTCCGTACGCGGTCTCCGGCGGGCAGACCAGGCGGGCCTTCCCGCCCACCTTCATCTTCTGGAGGCCTTCGGCCCAGCACGGGATGACCCGGGCGAGATCGAGTTCGGCGGGACCGCCGGACTCCTCCGAGCTGTCGAAGACGGTCCCGTCGGCGAGCTTCCCGACGTAGTTCACGCGGACCTTGTCCGCTCCCGTGGGGGAGGCGCCGCTGCCCGCGCGCACTTCCTTGTACACGACCCCGGAGGTGGTGCGGACGGAGCCTTCCTCCGCCGCGGCCTGCGCGACGAACTCCTCGCCCGCTTTCCTTTCGGCGGCCGCGACGGCTTGCGCGCGCGCCTGGGCGAAGTCGCGGATCTTCGGACCGTAGACCTTGAGGTCCACGCGCTTCTGCCGGCCGAGCACGCCGTCGGAGATGCCGGCCGTGACCGCGGCCAGATCGGCCTCCGACAGGCCGAGCGCGGCGAGGTTCTGGCTGATGACCAGGCCGATCGCGTAGAGCGTCTTCTGGTCGTCGGTCCCGAGAGCGACGGCCGCCGCGGCGGCCTGGGGCTTCTCGGAGGGCGGCGCGGCCTGACAGGCCGACACGGTGAGTGCGATCGCAAGGACGACGGGCGCATGCGCTTTCATCGGATCTCCTTGGCTGGGCGAGCCGGGATCGAGAAACCACGAGGGACGGGAAGGGCGGAGTCTAGCGCCTTCGCAAGAGGGGCGCAACCTCGCGGACGCCCTACGTGACCTCCCGGCCGACGGCCTGAATCCTTGCGCGACTTGTCGCAGCGGCGGGAAGACCGGTACTCGCTTTTTCGTTGCTCCGCGGCACGCGTCGCCATACGTTCAGGGAGGATCGTTTCTCGTGGAGGCAGTCCGGAGAGATGGAACGCCGTCCTCCGGACCATGATCCGACGTTGAAGCTCCGACGCATGGTGGCCGTGCCGCTGGCCGGCCTCGCGCTCGTGGCGGGCAGGACGCCAGCGCAGACACCGCTCGATCGGGAGGGGGACCCCGTGGTCGTGACCGGGCAGGCGCTGCCGGCGCTGCTCGGCGTCCCGCCGGGGCGAATCGTCGGCTTCCGCTGGTCGGGCAGCTGGGAGCAGGTGCCGGTCCAGGTGGACGAGATGGCGGTGGTGGACTTCGGGACCATCTACGGGTCGGACCCGATCGGGCAGACCGTCCTGACGTACACGGACGAGGGGACCTTCACGGGGCCCGACCCGGAGGCGGGCTTCGACGCGGACGACGAGCTCGTATTCATGGCCCGGCACTCGGGCCCGCGGTGGACGGGCGGCGCGCCTCCCCCGCACACCGTGGCGGGCAGCGGCGTGGAACTGCTCGTGACCGACCCTCTCGACGGCGCCGAGGCCTTTCTCTACCTCTTCCTCTCCGACGGCAGCCTCGATCCGGGCGCCGGCCAGCAGCTCGTGAGCTATCGGTTCGTGCTCCTCTCGGGCGACTACAAGTCCACCTACAAGACCGCAGCCGGCCCCAATCCGGAGGACTCGCGCGCGACCTCGCCCGCGTACGAGGTCCACTTCGCCGATCGCTGGATCCGCGACGAGACCCGTGTGCGCGAGGGCGGCGCGACGGGCGTGGACATCCTCGACCGCCACAAGAACCTGTTCGCGCCGGGCACCTGCGGCCGCTCGGAGGACACCTTCAGCAATGGCGAGGGAGCCTTCATCGTGAACAGGAGCGGTCCCGTGAGGGCGCTGCGGGGCTACGTGGGGGCGAACAGCGGCGTCACGACGCACCGCATTCATCGCTTCTACGAGGCGCGGGAGGATGTCCTGACTCGACTGCGGGTGCACCCGATCGTCGGCGCCATGGACTACTTCGACTACGCTCCGGCCGCCTCGGGCATGAGGTACCGGAACGACCTGAACCCGGACGGCGCGACCGTGGACGGGGTTCAGGACGATATCGTTCCCGGGGAAGTCGCGTGGGAGATGCTCACCGGGGCCCAGGGTACGCTCGCCATGAGCCACCTTCTCACGACCGACATCCCGGACTTCAGCTACACCTGGTACTACTCGGACCGCACCGAGCCCGAGGTCGTCCAGTGCACGGGAGACGCCTTCGAGTACGGGGCGAGCGGGTTCTGGCGGGACGGGCCGATCCCGAACACGAACCCGAGCCGCGACCCGTACTACGTCCTCGAGACGACGCGCGTGATCAGGTACGCGGGGCCGAACCAGACGGTGGGCTTCGCCGAGCGGAGCGACCTTGAGGCGCGCAATCCGCTCTCGGTCGTCGCGACGCCGCTGCCGGCCGGCGAGTGCCCCGATTCCGATGGGGACGGGTACGCGGCCTGCGACGCGACCTGCAGCCCCCAGCAAGGGGTCCCCTGCGGCGACTGCGACGACGCGAGCGCCACGATCCACCCGGGACAGCCCGACTCCTGCAACGGCCTCGACGACGACTGCGATCCCGCCACCGCGGACGGCTCCGCCGAGCCCTGGCACGGCGAGCCCTGCGACGGGCCCGACGCCGATGGCTGCGCCGAGGGGACCTTCTCCTGCTCGGATGCGGCCCGGACCTGCAGCGACCTCACGGCCGACACCCCCGAGCTCTGCGGCAACGGCCTCGACGACGACTGCGACGGCCGCGCGGACGAGGAGCCGGATCGGGATGGGGACTCGCTGTCCGACTGCCTCGACAACTGCCCGCAGGTGCCGAACCCCGACCAGGCCGACTTCGATCGAGACGGCGCCGGCGACGCCTGCGAAGCCGGCAGCGCGCTCGCCGACGCGGACCGGTCGGGCCGCGTGGACGGCTTCGACCTCGCCAGGCTGGCCCGCGCCTTCGGCAGCGCCTGCGCCGCTGCCCGCTACGACCCGACCGTGGACCTCACGCGGGACTGCCTGGTGGACGGGGACGACGTGGCGCTGCTCGCCGCGGAGTTCGGCAGGTCCGTGCCGCCCTGAAGCCCCGGCGACTCCGCCCCCGGGTTCCTCACGGGAACAGGCGGAGGGAGTTCTCGTGAAGGATCGCGCGGACGGCGCCGCCCGGCAGCCCGATCGAGCGGAACTCCTTCGCGAGCCGCGGTGGGTCCGGCACCCCGGGCCCGGGCCAGTCGCTGCCCCACAGACACCGCGACGCGACCTCCTCGAGTCGCGGGAGGTAGTGGAGGAGCCTCCGCGGCGGGATCCCCGAAAGATCGAGCCAGACGTTGGGGTGCCTGCGCGCCAGGAAGAACGCGGTGTCCGCGTGGAGCGGCCGCCCCGCGTGGGCCAAGACGAGCCGGAGGCGCGGGAAGTCTACGGCCACGTCGTCCGCGGGCATCGGGTCCGCGTAGACGTTGCGCGCGCCGGGAAACACCGAAGTCCCGGTGTGGATCATGACGGGAACGCCACGCTCCTCCGCGACCCGATAGAGCTCCCCGATCGCAGCGCCCGGCCC
>JBBIHW010000004.1:0-6125 GCA_037446795.1 Acidobacteriota bacterium | reverse complement strand
AACGACTACCGCACGGGCGGGCCGGGCGGTAGTCGTTGACCTGGAACCGCTGGTGCGGCGGATGGACCTTGAGGCCGCGAATGCCGAGGTCGAGCACGCGCAGCGTCTCTGACGCGACGTCCCGGCTGTAGCGGGGATGAACCGAGCCGAACGCGATCAGCCGCTCCGGCGCCTGGGCGCAGTACCGGGCGCACCACTCGTTGACCTCCGAGGTGAACCCCATCACGTCGGGCGCGACGTAGTTCACGATCACGGCGCGCTCGATTCCGGCCTCGTCCATCCACTCCAGCAGGCGCAGGGGCGATTCCACCAAGCGCAGGACCCGCGCGGCGGCCCCACCGCCCTGCTCGAGCATCGCCCGCGCCGCGGGACGCAGCATGTCCCACGGCTGGACGTGGAGGTGGAAGTCGGTGACCGGATCGCCCTCGATCACTCCGGCTCCCACCGGTAGAAGCCCTGTCCCGTCTTCCTCCCGAGCTTCCCGTCGGCGACCATGCGGCGGAGGATGCCGGGAGGCCGGAACGCCTCGGAGCGGAGCTCGCGGTGGAGGTACTCCGCGATGGCCAGGCGCACGTCGAGGCCCACGAGGTCCGTCAGCCGCAGCGGCCCCATCGGGTGCCGATAGCCGAGCGTCATCGCCTTGTCTATGTCCTCCGGCGAGGCGACGCCCTCCTCGAGCATCCGCATCGCCTCGAGCCCGAGAAGGACGCCGAGCCGGCTCGTGGCGAACCCGGGACTGTCCCGCACGACGATGGCCTCCTTGCCCATACGGCGGGCGACGTCGAGAGCCGCCTCCACCGCCGAGGGCGCGGTCCGCTCGGCCCGGATCACCTCGACGAGCGGCATGGCAGGCACCGGGTTGAAGAAGTGCATGCCGATCACGTTCTCCGGCCGGCGCGTGGCCGCGGCGATCCGGCCCACGGAGAGGGACGAAGTGTTCGTGGCGAGGAGGGCGCGAGGGGGCGCAGCCGCGTCGAGCGCCCGAAAGACCTCGACCTTGAGGTCGAGCTTCTCGGGAACCGCTTCGATGACGAGGTCCCCGTGGCGCACCGCGGCCTCGAGGCTCGGCGCCGGCTGGATCCGGACGAGGGTGGCGTCTCGCTCCTCCCCGGTCATCTTCCCCTTCTGGACCGCGGACTCGAGCCGGCGCCGGATGCCGTCGAGCGCGGCTCGGAGCGCGTCGCCGGAGGCGTCGTGGAGGAACACCGTGAACCCGGTGGTGGCTGCGACCTGGGCGATCCCCTGGCCCATCGTGCCCGCGCCGACGACGGCGATGGTGCGCATGTCTCGGGCCCTCCTTCGGTTCCGGGTGGGCCATCTTCTCACGCGCGCCGCTGTTTGCGCGAACCGTGTCCCGGCGACCTCGGTTACCCTCGACAGGCGATGCCCGCGCTCGTCTGGCTGCTCCTGGCCGCGTGCGCTCTCGCCGGTGCGCTCGCCGCCGGCGGCGGCGGGTGGAGCCTGCTGGTGGCGGGACGGGAGGAGGCGCGCGGGCGTGCCGAGCGCGCGAGGCGCCTCGCACGCCTGGGCGGCTTCGCGATGATCCTCGGTACCCGGGTCCAGCTCACCGCGACGCTGGCGCTCGGCGCCGCCCCACCCCTTCGCTCCGCGCTCCTGCCTCCGCGAGGGGACGCCGCGGCCGCCCTCGCTCTCGTCCTGTTCACGGTGCTCGGCCTGGCGGCCGCCTTCTCGGGACTGCTCGCCGGGCTGTCCGGAAAGCCCAGGACCGCGGGCCGGGTCGCGGCCTTCCTCCTCGGCGTCGCCCTCGCGTGCTGGTTGTTCGCTCTCGGCCGACTCTGGCCCGGGACGGGCGCTTGATCCACCGTTCTTCCGGGCTACACTGTGCGCTCGCTATCTCCAGGGCGCGGAGACGCACATGAACGGAACCGGGGCACGGGCGATCCGCCGCCTCGCCGTCATCGGCGCGGGCAACATGGGCAGCGGCATCGCGCACAAGTTGGCGATCGAGGGCTTCCCCGTCGTCCTCGTGGACCTCGACGACGAGAGGGTGTCCCGCGGGCTCGCGAACATCGAGAGCACGCTCGCCGACGGCGTGGAGCGCCGGCTCTTCGGCGAGGCCGAGGCCCGGGAGATCCGCAGCAGGATCGCGGGCACGACCGACTGGGCCGCCGTCTCCGACGCGGACCTGGTCGTCGAGGCCGTCTTCGAGGACCTCGCCGTCAAGCGGGAGGTCTTCGGGCGGCTCGGCGAGGTGTGTCGCGCGGACGCCATTCTCGCCACGAACACGTCCTCCCTGTCCGTCACCGAGCTTGCCGGCCCCGTCCCGGAGCCCGGGCGTGTGCTCGGCCTCCACTACTTCTACCCCCCCGTCAAGAACCGCCTCGTCGAGGTCGTCGCGGGGGAGGCGACCTCGCCCGAGGCCTTCCGAGTGGCGTGGGCGCTTCAGGAGCGGATCGGGAAGACGCCCATCCGGTCGGCGGACCGCGCCGGGTTCATCGTGAACCGTTTCTTCGTGCCGTGGGCCAACGAGGCCGTGCGGCTGCTCGAGGAGGGCGTCGCTGACGTCCCCACCATCGAGGAGGCGGCGAAACGGACCTTCGGGATCCCGGTCGGCCCCTTCCAGCTCATGAACCTCACCGGCGTGCCGATCGCGCTGCACGCGGCGCGCACCCTCGGCGGGGCGTTCGGGCCTCTCTACGCTCCCGCGCGCAGGCTCGAGGAGCAGGTCCGCTCGGGCCAACCGTGGCCTCTCGAGGGCAGCCCGGATCCGTCCCGCTTCGATTCCGTCTCCGAGCGCCTGCAGGGGATCGTGTTCCTGGCGGCGTCGTCGCTCGTCCAGGAAGGGGTCGGCACGATCGAGGACACCGACATCGGGGCGAGGGTCGGCCTGCGGTGGCCGCGCGGCCCGTTCGAGACGATGAACCGGATCGGGGTCGGCCGGGCCTGCTCCCTCGCCGGCGCGCTCGCCTCCCGCTGGGGAGTCGAGCTTCCCTCGGTGCTCGCCTCGCGCGCGGGCGACGGGCGCCCGTTCTCCTTCGAGCGGGTGCGCAGCGAGCTGCACGACGGGATCGCCGTCCTGACGATCCATCGCCCGGACGCCCTCAACGCGCTCGACGAGGAGGTCGTGGCGCAGCTCCACGACAAGCTCCGCCGCGCGGAGGCCGATCCTGCGGTGCGCGGGATCGTCGTCGCCGGCTCGGGCAAGGCGTTCGTCGCCGGGGCGGACGTCCGTTTCTTCGTGCGGAGCATCGAGGCGGGGCGCATGGACCGCATCGTCGAGTTCACGAAGGCCGGCCACGCGCTGCTCGACGCCCTGGATCGGTGCCCGAAGCCCGTCGTCGCGCGCCTGCACGGCCTCGCCCTCGGCGGTGGGCTCGAGCTCGCCCTCGCCTGCGACCGCATCGTCGCGACACCGCGCGCCGCCGTGGCGTTTCCCGAGACCGGCATCGGGATCTACCCCGGCCTCGGGGGGACGCAGCGGACGCCGCGGCGCATCGGCGCCGCGCTCGCCCGCTGGCTCATCTCGACCGGGCGGACCCTCACCGCGGGGGAGGCGCTCGAGATCGGGCTCGTGGATCGCGTCGTCGAGCACGAGGCGCTCGACGAAGCCGTCCGCGAGGCCGTCGAGGCGGGCCCGGTTCTCGACCGGCGCCCGGGGCCGGTTCCCGACCGCTACCGCGCGCTCGCCGAGTTCTTCTCGACCTACCACGCGGACGCGATCCGGGAAGGCCGCGCCGACACGGGCGGGCGGGAGGAACTCGAGCGCGCGGCCAAGCAGGTGAGGGCGAAGGCGCCGGTGGCGCTGCGGATCGCCTCGAGGCTCGTGGACGCGAGCTCGGAGGTCCCCCTCGAGCGAGGGCTCCAGATGGAGCTCGAACACCTGGTCGAGGTCTTCTCCACGCGGGACGCCTACGAGGGTCTCTCGAGTCTCGTCAGCGGGCGCAAGCCCGCTTTCGAGGGACGCTGAGGCGTTGAGGGCGGAAGGGGGACCCGGCCTGCTCGACCGGCTCGTGGAGTCGCTCGCCCGCCTCGTGGACGGCGCGGGGTTTCGGGGAAACCGGGTCCGCTGGCGCTGGGCCCGCCTGAAGGAAACCGTCGGGGAAGGCGGGCTGAGGGCCCTTCTGCCGCGCCGGGGAGCCGGTACCCGCCACAAGGTGTGCCCGGGCTGCGGCGCCCTGGCTCCGCGCGCGAGCTGGTCGTGCGCGGCGTGCGGGGCGAGCCTGGCGCACCTGCGCCTGGCCTGGGTGGGCCGGGCCCTCGAGGCGATCCTTCCGGGCGCCACCACCGGGCCGGCCGTGCTCCTCCTCGTGAACGCGGCCCTGTTCCTCCTCGTGCTCCTCGCGCCGGCGGAGCGCGGGGAAACCTCCGGGCTCGCGCGGCTCGTGCACTTCGATGGAGCCACGCTCCTGCGGTACGGGGCGGGCGCGAGCTGGCTGACGTTCGCCCAGGGCGAGTGGTGGCGGCTCGTCACGCCGGTGTTCCTGCACGGCGGGCTCCTCCACCTGCTGTTCAACTCGCTCGTGCTCCTGCAGCTCGGGCCCCTCGTCGAGGAGGAGTACGGGACCGAGAGGTTCCTGGTGCTGTACCTGGCCTGCGGCATCGGGGGCAACGTTGCGAGCCAGGGATTGAGGCCGGGCGTCACGGTGGGCGCCTCGAGCGCCATCGTGGGGCTGATCGGGCTCCTGCTGGTCTACGGCTGGCGGCGCGGGGGCGTCTTCGGGACGAACCTCCGCAAGGCGATGGCCACCTACGCGTTCTACGTGCTCCTGATGAGCCTGCTGCCGGGCGTGGACCTGCTCTCGCACGCAGGCGGCTTCGTCTCGGGAGCGGCCCTCGGCGCGGCGGTGCCTCCGGGGGCTTTCCGCAGCCGCGCGGCCGCCCGCCTGTGGGGAGCGCTCGCGGCCGCCAGCGTCGTCCTGGTCCTCTTCAGCTTCTACCGCGTCGCGCGAAGCGGCTGAGCCGCGTCGCGTGGACGATCGAAGGGGCGGATGGTTCGGCTCGGCCTCGCGGGACTCGGCGTTCACGGCATGCGCTACGCGGGACACCTGCTGCGGGCCGAGGTGCCGGGAGCGCGACTCGTCGCGGTGTGGAGGAGGGACGAGGTCTCGGGCCTCGCCTTCGCCCGCGAGCACGGGCTGCGGTTCGCCCGCGCGGCGGAAGAGCTGGCAGCGATGGAGGGAGTGGATGCGGTCGTCGCCGTCCTCCCGCCGGATCTCCACGAGCGCGTGGCCCGGGCGGCGATCGCTTTCGGAAGACCTCTACTCGTCGAAAAGCCGCTCGCCGCGAGCGCCCGGGCGGCGAGCGAGATCGTCCGGGAGACCCGCGCCCGGGGCGCCTTCGCCATGGTCGCTCACACCCTGCGGTTCGATCCTCTGGTGCGCGCGCTCAGGGAGCAGGTCCCCTCCCTCGGCCGCCTGCGCCTCGTGGCGATCAATCAGCGGTTCGAGCCCTCGAACCTGGCCTGGCTCGACGAGCCGGGCCGAGGCGGGATCGCCCTGAACACGGGCGTCCACGCCTTCGACCTGCTGCGGTTTCTCACCGGAGCCGAGCCCGTGTCGGTGGCGGCGGAGACGGCCTCGTTCGCGACGCGCAGGACCGAGGACGGGCTCGTCGCGGCCGTGAGGCTCGAGCCGGGCGGTTTGCTCGCCACGGTGGACAACTGCCGGGCGACCGGAGGGCGCTCGGGCGGGCTCGAGGTCGTGGGCGAGCACGGACAGCTCCGGGCCGATCACGTCCACCGGGCCATCTTCCGCGTGGAGGGGCGGGAAGAGACAGCGGTCGCGGTGGTGCCGCCCGTGCCCACGGTCGCGGAGGTCCTCGAGGCGTTCGTCCGCGCGCTCGAAGGCGGCCTGCCGCCCCCGGTCACCGTCGAGGACGGCGCCGTCGCCGACGACGGCGCCGAGGCCGCGCTGCTGTCGGCCCGGCTCGGCCGCCGGGTGCGGCTCGACGAGGTGCGTTCGGGCTCCGCAGGCGGAGGCGGGTGAGCGGAGGCGCCATCCGGCGCGGGACGAAGACGAGCCACAGTCGCCGCCGGCTCGGGGTTTCCGGCGCGTCCTGTTCGTTGACAACCGACAGGTTCGGGAGTACAGCTCGGCCTCGAGCTGGCACGGGGGTCGAGAAGGGTCCCTTCGACTCTCGAGCCGCACGGATCGCCGAGCGGCCCC
>JBBIHW010000003.1:4640-29764 GCA_037446795.1 Acidobacteriota bacterium | reverse complement strand
CGCCACCTCCTCGGCCCCGAACAGCTGGCCTGGTGGACGGCGCTGCGGGAGTGGGCGGGCCGGCACGTGGACCTGGGCGGGGTCGACCTGCGGGCCGTGGTCCTCGACACGCTCCAGACGCTCGGCAAGGCCGTCGCCGCGCGCACGGGGGCGTTTCTCTCGAACGCGATCGCGAGCCTGCTCACGCTCGTCGTCGTGCTCATCACCACGGCGGTGCTCTTCCACGACGGGCCGGCGCTGCTGCAGGCGGCGCGCCGCCTCGTGCCGCTTCCGGAGGCGGACCGGGAGGATGTCTTCCGCCGCCTCGAGGAGGTCACGCGGGCCGTCTTCGTGGGGGTGCTGATGACGGCGGCGGTGCAGGCCGCGCTCGGCGCCATCGGCTGGGCGATGGTGGGCCTCCCCTGGGCGGTCACCTTCGGCGCGGCGATGTTCTTCTGCGCGCTCCTGCCCGCGGGAACGGCGCTCGTGTGGGGACCGGGCGCCGTGTGGCTGCTCCTGTCCGGACATCCCTGGAGGGCCCTCGTTCTGGCGCTGTGGGGCGGGGCCGTCGTAGGGACGGCCGACAACCTCCTCCGGCCCCTGCTCATCGGCCGCGGACTGCGCATCCCGACCTTGCTGGTGTTCTTCGGCATCCTGGGCGGAATGATGGCCTTCGGCCTGCTGGGGCTGTTTCTCGGGCCGCTGGTCGTGACGCTCTTCCTGTTCCTCGTCGAGGTCGCGCGGCGCGAGTTCTTCCGGGAAGCCCCGTCCTCTCACGGGCAGTCGCCCGAGGAGCGCAGCTCGAGCACGTAGTCTCGCACCGTGCGCGCATCGCCCGCCGCCGGGTCGAGCTCGAGGTAGCGCCCGAGCTCCGCGCAGGCGGTCCGCCGGTCCCCTCTCCGGTAGGCGAGCAGTCCCACCTCCCGGTGCGGAGCAGCCAGGGAAGGACCGAGACGGATCGCCTCGCGAAGCGCAGCGAGCGCTTCCTCCTCGAGCCCCGCGCGAGAGGACGGGTCCCGCTCGGCGGCCGCCCGCTTCAGCTTCAGCCTGCCGCGCTCGAAGTGCACGAGAGGATCCGAGGGCAGCATCGCGAGCGCGCGGGCGAGTTCGTGCTCGGCGAGATCGAGCCGCCCCAGATCCATGTTCGCCCGCGCGTCGTCGCGGATCTCCGGCCGGATGCGGCGGGCGAACAGGTCGGCGTCGCCGGCCCGGGTCTCGGGGCCGCCGCTCGGGTGCTGCCGCAACCACTCCTCGACCGAGCCGATCCGCTCGGTCAGCCTGGGGTGGCTGCCGAAGAAGAATGCCTCCGCCCGCGACGGCTCGCCGTGCTCCTCGACCAGAGCCCGGTAGACCTTCGGCGCCTCGCGTGGATCGTAGCCGGCGGCCAGCATCTTCGAGAGTCCCCCCGCGTCCGCCTCCCGCTCGAGATCGCGGCCGTAGCCGTTCACGGCGGCGAGAAACGCGAGCCCCAGCCCGAGGCCGAGCAGCAGGTCGGACATCACGCCGATGCGCGCCGCCTTGCCGTACTGGCCCTTGCGCGCCGCCTGCGCCTCCTCGCTCGCGGCCAGCACGGCGCCGGCGACCGCCGCAGCCGAGAAGGCGATCTGCCTGTTCCGGACCGATCGCTGGTGCCTCAGCATGTGCCGGTTCTCCACGTGGGTCATCTCGTGGCCGAGGACGGTGGCGATCTGGTCCTCGTTCTGCATTCGGGCCAGCAGCCCCGTGTGGACGTAGACCGCGCCATGCGGGTACGCGAAGGCGTTGAGCGCCGGATCCTCGACGACCCGCACGCGGTACTGCACGTGAGGGTTCGCCGCCATGCCGGGAGGGTTCAGCCGCGCGGCGACCTGCTCGAGGTAGACCTCGAGGAGAGGGTCGCCGTAGAGCTTCGCCTTGTCGAGGAGCTTCGCCTCCTCCTGCCGGGCCTGCTCCCACAGTCTCCGCTCGTCCGGCTCCGGACGGAAGGCCGCTCCCGCGCTCGAGACCGGCGGGAGCCGCGTGGGCGCGCAGGCCAGCAGCAGCGCGGGCAGAACCGCCGCGGCGACCGCGCGCGTGGCCAGGGACCGCTCGAGCATCGCTTCACCGTGCGAGAAAGGTGCCGCCGGCGCTAGTCTACCCCCGCGCGGCCGGAAGCGGTCGCGCCGGGAACGGGAAGTCGGGCTTGAGCTCCGCCATCTACTTCGCGCTGCTCGGGTTCGCCTGCGGGATCGCCGGCTTCCGCATCGGCTGGCGCCTGCCGGGCCGGCTCGGCCTTCCGTTCCTCCAGGCGGCATTCGGCTTCATCGGCTTCGCCGCGGCGTGGCGCGCGGGAGGCGCTCCGCTCGGCGCGCTGGCCGTCGGAGCCTGGGCCGCAGGAGCGAGCGTCGTCTCGATCCCGACCTTCCACCTCGCGCCGGAAGAGGCCGATCGCAGGGTCCTGCGGGCCGTCCCTTACCGGGAGAGCATGCTGGGCTGGCTGCGGACCGGTCGCGTTCCCGAGGGAGGGCCGGCGGCCACGGCTCTCGCCCACGGCCGACGGCTCGCCGTCTACCTCGCCGCCGCCCTGCTCACGGGCAACCTCCTGTCCCTGGCCCTCGGCGCCGACCTCCTCAACACCATGAACGCGTACGTGGCGAGCCTGCTGCGTGCCGCGCGACGGCCCTGGGTCGTGGCGCTTCTCGGTTGGAACGTGTGGAGCCTCGCGCGGGTCGCGGCCTACGTGCTCCTCGGAAGCGCCTGCGCGGCCCCCGCCTTCTCCTGGATGGGCTCGCCCGCGCCCCGGGGCGAGGTCCTCGCCCTTCTCGCCGCCGGGACCGCCGGGGTCGTCCTCGACCTCGCGCTGAAGCTCGGCCTGTCCGCCCGTTGCGCAGCCTGGCTCGGCTCCGCGGTGGACCTCGACGCCGCCTCGGGCAACCGGGCGCTACACTGATCGGCTGCGCCGGTCCAGGTCGAGCCGTGCGAACGCTCTTCCTTTCCTCGCTCCTTCACGGTCCGTGCGACGACCCGGGGCTGTGGGTGGACCTCCTCGAGGAGGGCCGCTCGGTGCTTCTGGACCTGAGCGATCTCCGGCACGTGGTGCCCCGCAAGCTGCTGCGGGTCGAGCGCGCCATCGTCACCCACACGCACATGGACCACTTCATCGGCTTCGACCAGCTCCTCCGGCTCGCGCTGGGCCGCGAGAAGGAGCTGGTGGTCACGGGCCCGCCGGGCTTCCTGCGCCGGGTGGAGGGACGGATCGGCGCCTACACCTGGAACCTGATCGAGGAGTACCCGGTGCGGATCCGCGTCGAGGAGGTGGATGGCGACCTCGTCCGCTCGGCCGTCTACACCGGCACGGGCCGGATGCGTCCCGAGCCGCAGCCCGATCGGCCCTTCGACGGGACGCTTCACGCCGAGAGGCTCTTCACCGTCCACGGTGCCCTTCTCGATCACGGGATCCCGGTCCTCGGCGTGGCGCTGCGCGAGACCGAGCACATCTCGGTCAACCGCGACCGGCTCGAGCGACTCGGCCTGCGGCCAGGTCCTTGGCTTCGGGAGCTCAAGCAGGCGGTCCGCCGCTGCGAGAGCATGGACGAGCCCATCGAGGCCGACGCCGAGGGCGGAGCGCGCCGGTTCCGTCGGGGAGACCTCGTGGAGGAGATCATCCTGAGGAGGCCCGGGCAGCGCGTCGCCTATGTCACCGACCTCCGGTACACGGAGGAGAACGCCGCCAAGGTCGTCGAGCTCGCCTGGGAGGTGGACCTGCTCGTGTGCGAGGCCGCCTTCCTCGATCGCGACGCGGACCTGGCCCGGGCGCGGTGCCACTTGACGGCGCGGCAGGCCGGCGAGATCGCGCGCGCCGCGCGGGCGCAGCGGCTTGCCCCCTTCCACCTCTCGCCGCGCTATCTCGGCCGCGAGGAGGAGATCTTTCGGGAGGCCGCGGACTCCTTCGGCGGGCCGGTGCTGCGGCTGCCGACCGAGGCGGAGCGCGCCGGAGCCGCGAGGCCCTACTCGCCCTGGCCCGGCGAGTAGCCCGGCTCGCCGTCGAAGGTGTACAGGCTTTCGGTCTTGATCACGTCCAGCTCCGCCTCGGCGAGCCTCCGCAGGAGCGAAGCGATCTCGGCGTGGGTCACCCGGCCCGCCGGCCGGTCCGAGGTGAACCGGCAGCGCCAGTGGTCCGAGCAGAACGTCTCGGGCAGCCCCTCGGGCCACGAGCGCGCGGCCGTCGCCCGCGAGGGGCCGGACCCGCGCGGCCAGGTCCGCGGGCGTCCCCCCCTTCCAGTCCACGAACACGTCCACGCCCACGAGATCCTTGCGCGCGGGCGGGCGCGGCCGGGCGGGGGGAGGCCGGAAGGCGCGGCCGGCGGCGCCGTAGCTGACGGGCCGCAGCCGCTCGGGGCGCTTCCCCAGCCGGGCGATCACCGCGTCGGCGAACTCCCGCGTGCCCACCTTCTCGCGGCTCACCCCATCGGCGTGGATGTCGTAGGTGTGCACGCCGTCCTCGATCGTCCGCAGCCACGCGTTGTGGACGCGCTCGGCGGCCTCGGGCTGGCCGACGTGGACGAGCAGCATCACCGCGGCCAGCAGCAGACCCGACGGGTTCGCCAGGTTCTGCCCCGCGCGGCGCGGAGCCGACCCGTGGATCGCCTCGAACATGGCGCACTGCTCGCCGATGTTGGCGGAGCCCGCGAGCCCCACCGACCCTGCGATCTGGGCGGCCACGTCCGACAGGATGTCGCCGTAGAGGTTCGGCAGCACGATGACGTCGAAGGCCTCGGGCGTGGCCGCCAGCTTCGCCGCGCCGATGTCCACGATCCAGTGCTCGTGCTCGAGATCCGGGTACTCGGCGGCGACCTCCTCGAACACCCTGTGGAAGAGGCCGTCGGTGATCTTCATGATGTTGTCCTTCGTGAAGCACGTGACCTTCTTCCGGTTGTAGTGCCGCGCGTACTCGAAGGCGTAGCGGACGATCCTCTCCGTGCCCGGGCGCGAGATGAGCTTGAGGCACTGGGTGACCTCGTCGGTCTGGCGGTGCTCGATGCCGGCGTAGAGGTCCTCCTCGTTCTCGCGCACGATGACCACGTCCATGCCCGGGTGCTTCGTGCGCACGAACGGGTGATAGGCGACGCACGGACGCACGTTCGCGTAGAGACCGAGCACCTTGCGGGTCGTGACGTTCAAGCTCTTGAAGCCGCCCCCCTGCGGGGTCGTGATCGGCGCCTTGAGAAAGACCTTCGTGCGACGCAGCGACTCCCACGCGGACGGCTCGATGCCCGTCAGGACGCCGCGCTTGTAGACGCTCTCGCCGATCTCGATGACCTCGATCTCGAGGCGGGCTCCCGCAGCCTCGAGGATCCGCAGGACCGCCGCCATGATCTCGGGACCGATGCCGTCGCCGTGGGCGACCGTGATCGGGGTCGGCTTCGCCACCTGGTGCGCTCCTCTCCGCTGCGTTCGGGGGCGGCGGAGCGGGCCGATTCTAGTACGCCCGCCGCGGCGCCGCAGGAGCGGCAGGTCCGGTTTGCGCGCGGCCCGCGTCGGCCCTGCCGGGCGACCGACTCGGGCCCCTCGGGCGCTCGATGGCGACGACCGGCCGATCGCCCCCGCAGAACGGCGCGGGGTCCACGGGGAAGCCTCTCGGGCGCCTCGAGGCCGCGGCCGGTACCTGTCGGTCGCGCGCCGGATGGGCCGGCGAGGAGGACGGGCCCCTGGAGGCGCTCGTGCACCGAGGCACCATCGCCGTGGGCGCCGCCCGCCCGGTCGCCGCTCTCGGACGGTCCCCCGACCTGATCCCGCTTAGGGTGCGGCGCGCGACCCCGCTGTGCGAGTCACCGGGTGGCGAGACCGGCCATGCCGTCGCTGGCCGGGCGGGGAGCACGATGAGGTCGGAACCGGAAAGGGTCCGGCCCGGACGTCCCTCGCGAGGCGCGCTGGCGGGACCGGAGGCTCGACGCCGGCATCGGGGACCGTCGGACCAGGATCCAGGCCCCCGCTCCCCTTGCGTGCCGGCGTCGCGTCCGCCGTCCCGCGGCTCGGTGGCGCCGGGCCGCCGGCCCCTTCGCGCGTCCCCCTCGCTCGGCAGGGACGGCCGCGGACCGGCCAGGGGCGGAGCCGCTGGCGAACCAGCTCGCCTTGCCCGAGGGTCGGTCCCGCCGCGGCGAACTGTCGGCCGACGCGCTGGACTGCGGCGGTCGGTCCGGGCCAGAATGCGCCCGCCATGGCGCCTCTCGTCGGGCTCATCATGGGCTCTCGCTCCGACTGGCAGACGCTCTGCCACGCGGCGGCGACACTCGACGAGCTCGGCGTTCCTTACGAGGTCCGCGTCGTCTCGGCCCACCGCACCCCGGACCTCCTGTTCGAGTACGCCTCCAGCGCCGAGGCGCGCGGCCTCGAGGTCATCATCGCCGGCGCCGGAGGTGCGGCGCACCTGCCCGGCATGACGGCCTCGAAGACGACCCTCCCCGTCCTCGGAGTTCCCGTCGAGTCGAAGGCGCTCGGCGGGGTGGACTCCCTCCTGTCCATCGTGCAGATGCCGGCGGGGGTTCCCGTCGGCACCCTCGCCATCGGGCGCGCGGGGGCCGTGAACGCGGCCCTGCTGGCCGCCAGTATCCTGGGGTCAAGGCACGCCGCCATCCGGGAGGCCGTCCGCCGCTACCGGGAGGCGAGGACCCGGGAGGTCCTCGACGCCGCCGACCCGAGAACCGATCCCGGCGAGCGGCCCGAAGCGCGATGACGGTCGGGGTGCTCGGAGCGGGCCAGCTCGGACGGATGCTGGCGCTGGCCGGCTATCCCCTGGGGCTCGACTTCGTCTTCCTCGATCCGGCCCGCGACGCGGCGGCGGGCCGGATCGCCCCGCAGATCGCCGGAGCCTTCGACGACCCGGACTGCCTCCGGGAGCTCGCCCGCCGCGCGGAGGTGGTCACCTACGAGTTCGAGAACGTGCCGGCCCGCGCGGTCCAGCTTCTCGCCGGCCTCGTCCCCGTCCGGCCGCCCTCCGAGGCGCTCGCCTTCTCCCAGGACCGGCTCGCCGAGAAGCGGCTGTTCCGCGAGCTCGGCATCCCGACCGTGGAGTTCGCCGAGGTGAACGACCTGCCCGGGCTGCGCTCCGCGATCGCTCGGCTCGGGCTCCCGGCGATCCTCAAGGCCCGCCGAGAGGGCTACGACGGCAAGGGACAGGTCCTCCTCGAGCGCGAGGAGGAGGTCGAGGCCGCCTGGAGCCGCGCCGGCGGAAGGCCGCTCCTGCTGGAGTCGGCGGCTCCGTTCGCGCGGGAGGTCTCCCTCCTCGGCGTCCGCTCGACCCGAGGCGAGACCTCGTTCTACCCGCTGGTCGAGAATCACCACGCGGACGGGATTCTCCGGTGGAGCCTCGCGCCCGCTCCGGGCGGCGACACCGATCTGGCAGCGCAGGCCTCGGAGGCCGGCGAGCGCCTGATGGCGCGCCTCGGCTACGCGGGCGTGCTCGCGGTGGAGTTCTTCGAGGTCGAGGGCCGGCTGATCGCCAACGAGATGGCGCCGCGCGTGCACAACTCGGGTCACTGGACCATCGAGGGCGCGGAAACGAGCCAGTTCGAGAATCATCTGCGAGCGATCCTGGGGCTCCCGCTCGGCAGCACCGCGCTCCGCGGTCGCTGCGCGATGGTCAACCTGGTGGGCGACATCCCGCCCCTCGAGGCGCTCATGACCGTCCCCGGCGCGCGCGTCCACCTCTACGGGAAGCAGGTCCGCCCGGGCCGCAAGGTCGGGCACGTGACCGTGGTCGCCTCCGACGAGCCCACCCTTCGCTCCCGGCTCGGGCGCGTCTTCGATCTCGTGCCGGGGGCGCGGGCCGCGCGGTAGCCGCCGTGGGAAGGCTCCGCTGGCTCTGGCCACTCGCGCTCGCCGCCGCGCTCGCGCTCGGGCCCCGGGGCCTGCATGCTCTTCGTCCCCAACGGAGCCTCGCCATCGTCGTCCTCGACAAGACCGTCCCCTTCCCGACCTACGTCGAGCACCGCTCGCTGTTCTGGCTCCTCGACCACCTGAAGATCGTGAGACCGGGCGGCGGCCGGTACGACCCGTCGCGCGACTACCTCGGTGCCTTTCCCGGTCCGCGGCCCGGGGATCGTCCCTCGCGCACGGTGGACCTCACCGAGGAGGCGGCCCGCGCTGCGGACCTGCTCTATCTGGCGGACACGTACGGAGTCTACGAAGACGATCTCGAATCGGGTCCCGCGATGAGGGCCGCGCTCGAACGAAGCCCCAAGGTCTACGGCGGCCTCTCGCTCGCCGAGGCCGAGGCGGCGGTGCGGGCGGTCGCCCGGGGCACGACCCTCGTCGCCGAGTTCAATACGCTCGGCAGTCCCACCGCCCCCCCTGCGCGCACGGCCCTCGAAACCGCGCTCGGCGTGCACTGGACGCGCTGGATGGGCCGGTACTTCTCGCGGCTCGAGGACCGGGACGAGGTCCCCGAGTGGCTGCGTCGCGACTGGGAGCGGGAGTGGTCAGCGCGGTGGGAGTTCACCGGACCCGGATACGTCCTCCTCCGGGACGACACCCACTGCGAGGTGCTGCTGCCCGGCCGCCACGTGGAGGAGGTCGGCCTCACGATCGAGCGAGAGCGGCCCGTGGACCGCCTGCTCGCCGAGGCGGGGGACGGGACGTCCTACCCCTACTGGTTCGATCTCGTCGAGGCGCGGCCCGGCACCGAGGTGCTCGCGTCCTTCTCCTGGCACCTCACGGATGCGGGGCGGGGGCGGCTCGAGCGGCGCGGGCTGCCCGCGCGCTTTCCGGCGGTGACCCGGAAGCGGTCCCCTTCGGGCGGTGCCGCCTACTACTTCGCCGGCGACTTCGCGGACAATCCTCTCGAGCGGCCGCCCGTACCGCTCGCGGGCTACCTCCGAGCGCGTCGGGCTCTGGAGAGGATCAAGATCGCGCCGTCGGAGGGGGCTTTCTACTGGCGTTTCTACGCTCCGATGATGACGCGCTTGCTGGACGAGCTGGCGAGCCGCGGGGGCCGATCCGAGCGGCCGGGCGCCGGCAGACGGGGCGGCATCGCGGCGCGCCCCGGGAGGAGCGAGCGAGCATGCAGTCTCGCGGGCAGAACCGATCGCGCAGCGTCTGGCTGATCGTCCCGGCCTCGGGGCTGCTCGGCTTCCTCGCGCTCGGCGCGTTCCGCGCCGGAGCGCGCCCCGCGATCACGATCCGGCCCGACTCGCCGGCGATCGGCCGGAAGGCACCGGTCTCGGTCGAGGTCTCGGAGCCCCGCCGGGGCCTCCTCCGCGTGCGCGTGGAGATCGTGCAGGGCAGCGAGTCCGCCGTCCTCGCGGAGAAGACGTACGCGCCGCGGGCGCCCTGGGCGCTCTGGGGCGAGCGCGTGGAGCGGGACAGCATCCGGGTGGAGGCGGGCCGCCGCGCCGTGGGGTTCCTCGAGCAGGGAGAGGCCTCGATCCGCGTGACCGCCGAGCGCGCCCCCGCGTGGCTGCGCGCGCCCGCGCCGGCCGTCGAGGAGCTGAAGATCCCGGTTCGGCTGGTCCCGCCCTCCCTCGAGCGCATCTCCCCGCACGTGTACGTCCGGCAGGGGGGTTCGGAGGCGGTCGTCTACCGGGTGGGCGAGACCGCGGTGCGCCATGGCGTGCGCGCGGGAGACTGGTTCTTCCCCGGCCACCCGCTTCCAGGAGCCGCTGCCGGAACCTGCTTCGCGCTGTTCGCCGTCCCCTACGACGAGCCCGACGCATCGAGGGTGCGGCTGGTCGCCTCGGACGAGGTGGACAACGAGGCCTCGCTTCCCTTCGTGGACCGCTTCTTCCCGCAGCCGCTGCGCACGGACACGATCCACCTGGACGACGCCTTCATGTCGCGCGTGGTCCCGGCCATCCTCTCCCGCACGCCGGAGCTCGAGAAACGCAGCAGCCTCCTCGACTCGTTCCTCGCCGTCAACGGCGAGCTGCGCCGAAGCAACAACGGCGAGCTCGTGGAGCTCGCGAAGGGGTCGCCGCCGCGCTTCCTGTGGAGCCGCCCGTTCCTTCCCCTGGCGGGCAGCCAGGTCATGGCAGGCTTCGCCGACCGCCGCACCTACGTGTACGGCGGTCGTGTCGTGGACCGCCAGGACCATCTCGGCCTCGACCTGGCCCGCACGGCCGCATCGCCCGTCCCCGCGGCCAACGACGGGACGGTCGTCCTGGCCCGCTACCTCGGGATCTACGGCAACGCCGTGGTGGTGGATCACGGCTACGGCCTGATGAGCCTCTATGGCCATCTCTCCGCCATCGAGGTGAAGGAAGGCGAGCAGGTGCGCCGCGGGCGGGTGATCGGGCGCACCGGGGACACCGGCCTCGCGGGCGGCGACCACCTGCACTTCGCCATCCTCCTGCACGGGTTGCCCGTCAGCCCGATCGAATGGTGGGACCCCCACTGGCTCGGCGACCGCCTCGTGCGCAAGCTCGGCCGCGCCCTGCCCCTCGGCGACTGATCGGAGTCTCCGATTGTCGGCGCTTTCGTGGAATGCGCCGCGCGGTGCGGATGCGAGACGCGGTGGAACCGGCTTGATTCCCGCGGGATTCGCGGTACATCAAGATTCCGGGGGGGCCGAGATGGAACGCACGCCGAAGAGCATCGCCTCGCTGATCGAGGAACTGGCGAAGAGAACCGGCGCATCCGAGGCCTACGTGGAAAAGGTCCGCGCGCTGCTCGCCCGGCGCGGGATCTCCCTCCAAGAGGACTGCGCTCCGTACCGCGCGGCGCTCGAGCACGCGTTCCGGCGACAGGAGGAGATCCGGCGGCAGGTGCAGCAGGTCGCAGAGCAGATCTCGCGTCTGTACCGCGCGGAGGAGCGAACCGGATCGGAGCGCTTCGGGCTCGAGCCGGCGGACGTCGAGGACCCGTACGAGGTCGGCCGCCGCTGGCGCGGCCAGAGGGCCGTGCAGCGCAAGGTCCCGGTCGAGGAGGTCGAGCACCGGCCGCTCGTGCGCGGGGAACGGGACCGGCCGATGGTCCCGGGGCCCGACGCGCTGCAGTAGCCGCCCGCTCTACGTCTCCTCCAGGAGCTCGACCGGTCGCGGCAGCGTGACGAACAGCAGGCAGCCTTCGGCCGAAGAGGGCTTGTGGACGCTCCCAGGGGGGTGGCGCACGTAGGTCCCGGCCCCGTAGGAGCGACCCCCGTCCTCGAGCGAGCCCTCGAGCACGTAATACTCCTCCCCTTCCGGGTGCCGGTGCGCACCGTACGCGGCGCCCGGCTCGAACCGCAGGAGAACGGCGGATCGGCCGGTCTCGGGATCGTAATGGAGCTTCTTCCAGCGGACGCCGGGGAAGGGGCTGTCGCGCCAGTCGAGCTCGTCGGCGGAGGCGACGACGCGGTCCCGGCTCACGGCGGCCCCTCCCCTTCCTCGAGCCGCTGCAGGAGGTACTGGCCGTAGGCGTTGTTCCGCATGGTCTCGGCGATCGCCCGCACCTGGTCGGAGGCGATGAACCCCATCCTCCAGGCGATCTCCTCCACGCAGGCCACCATCAGTCCCTGACGCTCCTGCAGGGTCTGGATGAAGTTCGCGGCGTGGAGCAGCGAGTCATGGGTGCCCGTGTCGAGCCACGCGAACCCGCGGCCGAGGACCTCCACGTGGAGCTGGCCCCGCTCGAGGTAGGCGAGGTTCACGTCGGTGATCTCCAGCTCGCCCCGCGCCGAGGGCCGCAGCGACGCGGCGATGTCCAGGACCTGGTTGTCGTAGAAGTACAGGCCCGTCACGGCGAGGTGCGAACGCGGCGCCCGCGGCTTCTCCTCGAGGCTCACCGCGCGACCGTCGCCGTCCAGCTCGACGACACCGTACCGCTCGGGATCCCGGACCCGGTAGCCGAAGATCGTGGCCCCGCGCTCGCGCGCCGCCGCGCGCCGCAGCGCCTCCGGCAGCCCGTGCCCGAAGAAGATGTTGTCGCCGAGGGCGAGGGCCACGTGGTCGGTGCCGACGAAGCTCCGGCCGACGAGGAACGCCTGGGCGATCCCCTCCGGCCGCGGCTGCCCGGCGTAGGAGATGTCGAGCCCCAGGTGGCTCCCGTCGCCGAGCAGGCGGCGGAAGCCCTCCTGCTCGTGGGGCGTCGTGATCACCAGGATCTCGCGGATGCCGGCCAGCATGAGCGTCGAGAGCGGGTAGTAGATCATCGGCTTGTCGTAGACGGGGACGAGCTGCTTGCTGACGGCCCTCGTGAGGGGGTGCAGTCGCGTCCCCGTGCCCCCCGCCAGGAGGATCCCCTTCACCGCCCGCCGCCCCCCCCGCTCGTCCCGGCGCCGAGACCGAGCCGCTCGCGCCCGTAGCGGCCCGCCTGGACGGCCTCGCACCAGGCCCGGTGCTCCAGGTACCAGCGGACCGTCTCGCGGATGCCGGAGTCGAACCCGTGCCGCGCGGCCCAGCCGAGCTCCCGGCGCGCCTTGGAGGGGTCAATGGCGTAGCGTCGGTCGTGGCCGGGCCGGTCCGCCACGAACGTCTCGAGGTCGCGGTACCGGCGAGCGCCGCGGGCGCGCAGCGCCGGGTTCTCCGCGGCGGGAAGCAGCTCCTCCAGGGCCTCGCCGATCCTCCGGACCACTTCGAGGTTCGTCCGCTCCGCCTCGCCACCCAGGTTGTACTTCTCGCCGGCCCGGCCCCGCTCGACGGCCGCCAGCAGCCCCTCGCAATGGTCCTCCACGTACAGCCAGTCGCGGACGTTCCCGCCGTCGCCGTAGATCGGCAGCGGCCTCCCCTCCACCGCGTTCAGGATCATCAGCGGGATGAGCTTCTCGGGGAACTGATACGGCCCGTAGTTGTTCGAGCAGTTGGTCAGGATCGCGGGCAGCCCGTAGGTCCGGTGATAGGCCAGGACGAAGTGATCCGCCGCGGCCTTGGAAGCCGCGTAGGGGGAGCTCGGGGAGTACGGCGTGACCTCCGTGAACCGGCCCTCCGGTCCGAGGCTCCCGTAGACCTCGTCCGTCGAGACGTGGAGGAAGCGGAACTCCTCCCGCGCGCCCGCCCTCGCCTCGGCCAGGAACGCCCGCGCGGCCTCCAGCAGGACGAAGGTGCCCACGACGTTCGTCTGGAGGAAGAGGCCGGGACCGTCAATGGAGCGGTCCACGTGGCTCTCGGCGGCGAGATTGAGCACGGCCGAGGGCCGGTGCTCCCGGAACAGGCTCTCGACGAGGGCGCGGTCCGCGATGTCCCCCCGCACGAAGACGAGGCGGGGATCGTCGAGCACGTCGCTCAGGTTCTCGAGGCTCCCCGCGTAGGTGAGCTTGTCGAGGACGACGACGCGGATCCCCGACCGCGTCGCGAGGATGTGGCGCACGAGGTTCGAGCCGATGAAGCCCGCCCCGCCGGTGACGATCCAGGTGGCCACGCGCCTCGGCCCCTCCCGCGCGTAATGTTCAACGTTCGAGGCGATCGCGCAAGGGCTCCCGCGACGCCGTGACGCGGGCGGTGGCGCCGGGCGGGGTGCGACATTAGGATTCCCGCACCGCGGAGGACTCCCGTGCTCACCTGGGTGGAAACCGACGCCCGCGCTCTCCGTCACAACCTCGCCGAGTTCCGCCGGAGGATCGGCGCGGCGGTCAGGCTCGGCGCGGTCGTGAAGGCCAACGCGTACGGGCACGGCCTGCTCGAGGTGGCTCGAGTCGTCGCGGACGCGGGCGCCGACTGGCTGTGCGTGAACAGCCTCGAGGAAGCCGTTTCGCTCCGGGACGACGGACACGAGCTGCCGGTGCTCGTGATGGGCTACGTGCCGCTCGAAGAGCTGGGCGAGGTCGTGGCGCGCGACCTCCGGCCAGTCGTCTACAACCTCGAGACGGTCGAGCGGCTCGAGGAGGAGGCGAGGCGGCGGGGTCGCAGGACGCGCGTGCACCTCAAGGTGGAGACCGGCACGAACCGGCAGGGTGTTGCGGAGGCCGCGGTTCCGGCGCTCGTCGCGCGGATCCGCTCCTCGGGCTGGCTCGAGCTGGAGGGGATCTCCACGCACTTCGCCGACATCGAGGACACCACGAACCACGAGTACGCCGAGGAGCAGATCGCCGCCTTCCGCAGGATCGAGGAGAGGGTCCGCGGGCTCGGCGGCCCGGTCCCCATCCGCCACGCGGCCTGCTCGGCCGCGACCCTCCTGTTCAACCGCACCCACATGGAGCTCGTCCGGATCGGGATCTCGCTGTACGGCCTCTGGCCCTCGAAGGAGACCCAGGTGTCGTGCCTCGAGCGCGGCAAACCGTCGCTCGATCTGCGCCCGGCGCTCGCCTGGAAGACGCGCATCGCGCAGGTCAAGGAGGTCCCGGAGGGGGGCTTCGTGGGCTACGGCCGGACCTGGCGAGCGACCCGCGCGTCGCGGATCGCCGTCCTGCCCGTGGGCTATCACGAGGGGTACGACCGGGGGCTGTCCGGCGTCGCCCACGCGCTCGTCCGGGGCCGCCGCGCGCCGGTCCGCGGCCGCGTGTGCATGAACATGTGCATGGTGGACGTGACCGACATCCCCGAGGCCGCGCTCGAGGACGTGGTGGTCCTGCTCGGCTCCCAGGCCGAGGAACGGGTCAGCGCCGAGATGCTCGCCGGCTGGTGCGGGACGATCTCCTACGAAATCGTCTCCCGGATCCATCCCGCGCTGCCTCGGATCGTGGTCGAGGGCCCGGCGGGCGGGGCTTGATTTGCCCTCCCCGTTGACGGTAGATTCAGCGCGCTTTCCGGGGCCCCCTGGCCCCCGCGCGAGGACGAAGGCGAAGGCCGGTACGAGTCCCCTCTCCGCTTCATGAAGCGCAAGCCGATCCGGATCAACTGGGACGACCTCGAGGCCGCCTTCGACAGCCGGCAGGAAGACCTCGTCCACTACCTCGATCTCGTCACGGGCGAGGTGGTGCTCGAGGGCGAAGGGGAGGAGGCGGACTTCGAGGACGACGCGGACCTGGAAAAGGACGAGGGCGACGAGGTCGTCGTGCGCGGGGACGAGAGCCGCCTGTACATCGAGCCGCCGTCGGAGGAGCAGGAGCGGGCCTGGATGGAGCGGTTCGTGCAAGAGTCGCCGGGCATGGACCCGACCCTGGTCGCCCGGCTCCGCGCCGCGCTGGAATCCGCGGACTTCGCCGTCGCTTTCCGGGACGCCCTGCGCGCCCACCCCGCCGAGCGCGACCGCTGGTTTCTGTACCGCGCGGAGCGGCTGCACCAGACGATCGAGCGCTGGCTCGAGTCGAACCAGGTCCACTGCGCGGAGCCGCCGCCCTGGAAGGGCTAGCCCGCCGCAAGGGCCGGGGCCCGGTCAGTGGACCCCGACCGGGACCTCCGCGGCAACGGCCTCGGCGTAGCCGCACGAGTCCGCATCGCAGACCAGGCGGCGACCCTCGCGCCTGGACGACTTCTCGAGCAGGTACGGCCGACCGCATGCGGGACAGGCTTTCGGCACGGGCCGGCTCCACAGCACGAAGCCGCAGTCGGGGTACCGGTCGCATCCGAAGAAGAGCTTCCCGCGCTTGCTGCGGCGCTCGACGATCGCGCCCCGCCCGCACTCGGGGCAACCCACCCCGGTCTGCTTCATCTTGACGTAGCGGCACTTGGGGTAGTTCGAGCACGCCGTGAACTCGCCGAACCGCCCCTGCTTCAGCGCGAGGCGCGACCGGCACCTGGGGCACGACTCCTCGAGCAGCACGTCGGGTCTGGCCTCGGCCTTCCCCTCGGCGTTGACCGCGATCTTGCGCGTGTTCCGGCAAGCGGGGTACCCCGAGCAGGCGAGGAACTGCCCGTACCGGCCGCGCTTGAGCACCATGGGCTTCCCGCACTTCTCGCAGGGCTCGGCCCCGGCGGCGACGGCGGGCTCGACGTGCGCGGCCACCGCCCGCTTCGAGGACTTGGCCGCGGCCGGGACCGCGGCGCCCTCGACCCGGCCCGCCTCCCGCGTGTTCTTGCACTGCGGGTAGCCCGAGCAGGCGAGGAACTCGCCGAACCGCCCCCACTTGAGGACCATCGGCTTCCCGCACTTCTCGCAAGACGCGGCCGTCGGCTTCGCCTGCCGCTTGACGTCCGGCATCTCGCGGCGCGCCGCCTCGAGGTCCTTCTCGAACTTCGCCTGGAACTCGCGCAGCGCCTCGGTCCACCGCAGGCGGCCCTCCTCGATCTGGTCGAGCTCCTCCTCCATGCGGGCCGTGTAGCCCACGTCCACGATGTCGCCGAAGGAGGCGACCATGAGGTCGTTGACGAGCTCGCCGAGGTCGGTCGGGCGGAACCGCGCCTTCTCCTTGACGACGTAGTCGCGGTCCTGGATCGTGGCGAGGATCGTGGCGTAGGTGGACGGCCGGCCGATCCCGTTGTCCTCGAGCTCCTTGACGAGGGTCGCCTCCGAGAAGCGCGGCGGCGGCTGGGTGAAGCGCTGGCGCGGCAGCAGCGCCCGAGGGTCCAGCCGCTGGCCCTCGGCGAGCGGCGGCAGCGGGCGGTCCTCGTCCTCGGACTCGTCCAGGTCGCCCTCCGCCCGCTCCTCCTCCCTGGCCTCGTGGTAGACGGCGAGCCAGCCGGGCGACCGCAGCACGGAGCCCGCGGCGCGGAACGTGTACGGACCCGCCTCGACGTCCACGCGCGTCGTGTCGAAGACCGCCGCCTCCATCTGGGACGCCACGAAGCGGTTCCAGATGAGGCTGTACAGCTTCAGCTCGTCCCGCCCCAGGTGCGGCTTCACGACCTCGGGGGTGAACTCGAGCGAGGTGGGCCGGATCGCCTCGTGGGCCTCCTGCGCCTGCTTGGCGGCCCGGTAGCGGCGCGGCTCGGCGGGCAGCGCCCGCTCGCCGTAGGTCTCGGCGATGTAGCGGCGGACCGCGGCGAGCGCCTCCTCGGAGACGCGGGTCGAGTCGGTGCGCATGTAGGTGATCAGGCCGACGCTTCCCAGCTGCCCCAGGTCGCGCCCTTCGTACAGCCCCTGCGCGAGGCGCATCGTCTTGGCCACGGGAAAACCGAGTTGCCGTGCCGCTTCCTGCTGGAGCTTGGCCGTGATGAAGGGGGCCGGAGGGTTCTTGGTCTTCTCCTGCGACTGCACCCGCGCGACGCGGAACGGGACACCGGCGCCCGCCGGCTCCACGTCCAGGACGACGGGCCCCGCGCTCCCCTGCTCGGCGGGACGCTCGCCCGCGATCTTCCAGCCGAGGGCCTCGAGGACCGAGGCGACCTCCTCCTTCGAACGCAGCTCCACCTTCTGGCCGTCGCGCGCGACGAGCCTCGCGAGGAAGACCGGGGGCTCGCCCGCGGCGAGCTGCGCGGCGAGGGTCCAGTACTCCCGCGGAACGAAGGCGCGGATCTCGCGCTCGCGCTCGACGATGATCCGCAGGGCCACGCTCTGGACCCGGCCCGCCGACAGCCCACGGCGCACCTTGTCCCACAGGAGCGGGCTGATCTTGTAACCCACGAGGCGGTCGAGGATGCGGCGCGCCTGCTGCGCTTCCACCTTGCGCGGATCGATCTGGCCGGGTTTGTCGAACGCCTCGAGGACCGCTTTCTTCGTGATCTCGTGGAGCAGGACGCGGCGGAACGCGGCCCGTGTCTCCTTCGACAGCTCCTGCTGGAGGTGCCAGCAGATCGCCTCGCCCTCGCGGTCGGGGTCCGCGGCGAGGAAGACGGCGTCGGCATGCCGGGCCGCCTGCTTCAGCTCGGCCAGGACCTTCCTTTTCTCTGGAAGCGGCGCGTAGGACGGCTCGAACGTCTTCTCGTTCACGCCCAGCGTGCGCTTGGGCAGGTCGCGCACGTGGCCCATGGAGGCCTTCACCTCGAAGCCCCTGCCCAGGAATTTGTGCAGGGTCCTCGCCTTCGCGGGCGACTCCACGATGACGAGCGAGCGTGCCACGCCTTCAAGCCTCGCGGGAAAGCCGGCCAAGATAGTACCGCCCCGGCAATTGTTCAACCGCGCCGCGCATCTCGAGACCGAACAGCGCGACCTGGAGCCTCGCGACGTCGAACGGCGCTCGGTCGGCGAGAACGTCGAGGTGCACGGGCTCGGGGTCGGCGAGAAGGGAGAGGACGAGCGCCTCCTCCTCGCTGAGGCCCTCGAGCTTCGCCCCGGCTCCGCGCGCCGGCGATCCCGGCGCCGGCTGCAGCCTGCCGCGCAGCTCCGGATTCAGCTCCGCGATCACGTCCTCCATCTCGTGCACGAGCTTCGCCCCCTGCTGGATGAGCCGGTGGCAGCCCACCGACCGGTCGGAGTCCACGGGGCCCGGGACGGCCATGACCTCCCGGCCCTGCTCCAGGGCGCGGGCCGCGGTACCGAGCGCCCCCGAGCGCGACGCCGCCTCCACGACGACGACACCATGGGCGAGCGCGGCCAGGATCCGGTTCCGCCTCGGGAAGTGCTCGGCCTTCGGGGGAGCCTCGAGGGGGAACTCGCTGACCAGGGCGCCGGCGCATGCGATGCGCCGGAAGAGCGGTTCGTTGTCGGGAGGGTAGAGCCGAGCGAGGCCGGAGCCGAGGACAGCCACCGTGCGACCCCCCGCTTCGAGCGCCCCCTCGTGCGCTCGCGAGTCGATGCCGCGGGCCCCGCCCGAAACCACCTCGACCCCGCGCTCGGCGAGTCGCGCCGCGAGCGCTCTCGCCACGCGGCTCCCGTAGGCGGTCGGCCGGCGCGATCCGACGACCGCGATCCGCACGGGGTCTTGCCCGAGCTCACCCCGGACGTAGAGCACCGGGGGAGGATCGGCGATCTCCCGCACGAGGTGCGGGTACGCCGGGTCGTCGAGGACGAGCAGGCGCACGCCGAGTTCCGCGCAGGCCCGAACCTCCGATTCCGCCCTCCGCCTGAGGCCCCGTCGTTCCTCCACCACCGACCGCGCCCGCACGGCGCCCATGCCCGGCACCTCCTCGAGGGCGGCGCGGTCCGCGCGGTAGGCGACCTCGCCAGGCTCCCCGAACCGCTCGAGCAGCCGGTGGACGAGGATCGGTCCGAGCCCGCGCAGAAGGTTCAGCGCGACCCAGTCCGCGACGCTAGCGCGCCCCATCGCAGTGGCCCCTCCGGAGGAGGCGTCGCGAATGTGGTCAGGGACGGCGGCGAGGTCAAGCGACCGGCCCGGGATCGGGTTCCCGTGGACTCCGATCCCCCACGGAATATATTTGCCGAGGCGCCCTGGTGAGGATGCGGCATCACCGCAAGGCATATGTGCGCGCGACGGCCCTCGTAATCGCGCTCGCGGCGGTCGCGGGGCCGAGCATCGAGGCGGCGACCGGTGACGGCGATCGGGGGCTCCTCGAGCGCGCCCAGGCAGCCCTCGCGGCCGGCAGGCTCGAAGAGGCCGAGCGGTTGCTCGACGCGCACCTCAGCCGGTTCCCCGGGGACCTCGAGGCGAAGGTGTGGCTCGGGCGCTGCGCGCACCGGCGCGGGGAGTTCTCGCGGGCCCGGGAGATCTTCTCCGAAGTCCTGCGAGCGAGGCCCGAAGACCTCGACGCCCTCGTCGGGCTGGGCTACGCGACGCTGCAGGCGGAGCCGCCCGACGAGGCCCGCGCCGTGTTCGAGCGGGTCCTCGCCGCCGACCGCTCGAACCGCGACGCGCTGCGTGGGCTCCTGCTGTGCGGCCTTCGTCCGGACGCCTCGAGCGAGCTCGTCCGCCGCGCGAGCGAGGCCGGCCGGCAGCTCCTCCGGCTCGACCCGTCGGATCGGGCCTCCGCGCTGTCGGTCGTCGCCCTCGAGGTCGCCTCGGGCGGGGCGGGCGAGCTGCGGCCGCGCGCGCCCGAGGATCCCTCGAAGCCCCTCGCCGTCCCGTACCGGGCCGGGCGCGACTACCTCGAGGTCGCGGACGGAAGGCGCTACCGGGCGATCTTCGTGAAGGGGGTCAACCTGGGCGCAGCCCTGCCCGGCCGGCACCCGTCGGAGTTCCCCGAGGATCCGAGCCTCTACGCCCGCTGGCTCGAGGAGATCTCCCGGCTCGGCGCGAACGCGGTGCGCGTGTACACGCTCCACCCGCCGGCGTTCTACCGCGCGCTCGCCGCGCACAACGCCGCGCCCGGAGGGCGCCGACTCTGGCTCCTGCAGGGCGTCTGGACCGAGCTGCCCGCGGGTTCCCACGACTTCTCCGATCGCGCCTACACCGCGCGGCTCGAGGCCGAGATCGCCCGCGTCGTGGACGCCGTGCACGGCAACCTCGTGCTCGGCGCGAGACCCGGCCGCGCGTCGGGCTCCTACGACGCCGACGTGTCGGCGGACGTGCTCGCCTTCATCATCGGGCGCGAGTGGGAGCCCTTCGCCGTCCTCGAGCACAACGCGCTGCGGCCGCTCGAGACGTCCTGGTCCGGCCGCTGGTTCCGCGTCGAGGGCGCCAGGGCGATGGAGTGCTGGGCCGGAAAGGTCCTGGACTTCGCCGCCGACTACGAGGCGAGCCGCTACCGCGCCATGCGGCCCCTGGCGATCGCGAACTGGCCGACGCTCGACCCGCTCCACCATCCCACCGAGGCGACCCGTGCCGAGGAGGACGCCTGGAGGGAGCGGTACGGGATCCCGCACGAGAGGAAGCTCGCGAGCGCTCCGTGGGAGGACGACGCGGTGAGCCTCGACGCGACGCGCATCCGGCCCACCCCCGCCAACCGCGCCGGAACCTTCGCCGCCTACCACATCTATCCGAACTATCCGGACTTCCTCAACCTGGAGCCGGCCTACGGCCGGGCGTGCGACCGCGAGGGACCCTTCCGCTACGCGGGCTACCTCGAGGCCCTCGAGCGCCATCACGGCCCTCAGCCCGTACTCGTCGCCGAATTCGGGATCTCCACGAGCCGCGGAATCGCGCACCTCGAGCCCGGCGGCGCCCATCACGGCGGGCACGACGAGCGCGCGCAGGGCGCGCTGCTGGCCCGGATGCTCCGCGCGATCCACGACACGGGCATGGCCGGGGGCGTCGTCTTCGAGCTGCTCGACGAGTGGTTCAAGCCGACCTGGTCGGTGGCACCGCTCGAGGTGCCGGCCGAGCGTCGCCGCCTCTGGTTCAACGCCGAGAGCCCGGAGCAGAGCTACGGGCTGATCGCCGCCCGTCCGGCACGGGCCGGGATCCGGCTGGACGGCGATCCCGGAGACTGGTCGGGCCTGCCCCCGCTCGCCTCGGCCGAACCTGCCGAGGGCGGGTGGGCGTCGCTGCGGGAGCTGCGCGCGACCTCGGACGAGGGCTACCTCTATTTGTTTCTGGCCACCGGCGGCGCAGCGGCGCCACTGGACTGGAGCCGGGTTTCCTTCCGGCTCGCGCTCGACACCTACGCGCCCGATCGCGGCGAGCGAGAGCTGCCTCCGCCGGGACGGACGACGGTCCCCACCGGCGCCGAGTTCCTCGTGGAACTCGCCGGACCGAACAGCAGCTTCCTTTCGGCGAGCGAGCCCTACGACCCCTACCGCAGCTCGCCCCCCGGAAGAGTCGCCTCGCCTCGCGAGCCGACAGGTCGGTTCGCGCGCCTCCGCCTCGAGACGAACCGCGAGCGGTTCGGCAGGGACGGAACCCGCTACCCGGCGGCCGAGGTCGAGCGCGGCGCGCTGCGTTTCGGAAGCCTCGATCCCTCCTCGCCCGCGTTCGACACGAGGACCGACGTCGCGATCGGAGAGGCGAGCGGGACCATCGAGCTGCGCCTCGCCTGGTCACTCCTGAACGTGGCCGATCCCTCGTCGAGACGCGTCCTCCATCACGAGCCCGGCCCGGCCGGCGAGGAGGCGGGCACCGTCGAGACCGACGGGATCCGCGTCTACGCCTTCGCCGTGGATCCGTCCGACCCCGCCGCCGCCCCCCTGGACCGGCTTCCTCCCGCCGGCATGCCGGCGCGGCCCTACGTGTGGCACGGATGGGAAGAACCTCTGTATGTTCTCGATCGCAAGCCCGGGCTCGACGAGCTGCGCAGGGCCATGGAGGGCATCCGGGGCCCCTCCGCAAAGCCGCTGCGGGATCGGAGGGGAGGCGGAGGTTGAGCCATGGCATCTGACGCGCGCGGGTGCCGGCTGCGCGCCGCCGCCCTGCTTGCCGCGGCGCTGCTCGCTGCACGAGGGAGCGCGGCTCTCGCCGGCGTCCTCGAGGCGGACGCCGCGTTCGAGGCCGGAGAGCACGCGCGCGCGCTCGCCCTGTACGACGAAGTCCTCGCCGCGGACCCGTCGAACCTGCACGCCCTCGTCCGCTCCGCGCGGCTCCTGTCCTGGGAGCGCAGGTTCGACGAGGCGATCCGCCGGTACGACCGCGCCGCCGCCCTCGCCCCTTCGGACCGCGCCATCCGGCTCGAGCGGGCGCGCGTGCTCTCCTGGAGCCGGCGCTTCGCCGAGGCGGAGCCGGCCTTCAGGCAGCTGCTCGAAGGCGACTCGGGGGACCGGGACGCGCGGCTCGGCCTCGCGAGGACGCTGTCCTGGAGCGGCCGGCAGGAGCAGGCGCGCGCCGAGTACGAGAAGCTGCTCGCGGCGAGCCCGGCCGACCCGGAAGCTCTCGTCGGGATCGCTCAGACCTACGCCTGGTCGGGCGACGCCGCTGCGGCGCGGCGCTACTACGAGAGCGCCCTCGACGCGCGGCCCGGGATGAAGGAGGCCGACCTCGGACTCGCCTACCTCGACCTGGCCAGCGGGGATCGCCGGTCCGCCTCCCGTCGCGCGGCGCGGCTCGAGCGGAGCTTCCCGCGCGACCCCGAGGTGGCGGGGCTTCTCCGGGACATCCGGGCGTCGTCGGGCCCGCGCGTCGGCTTCTCCTACGACCGGGTCGAGGACACGGACGAGAACGTCCTCGACATCTTCGCGGTCGAGGGCGGCACCGGCCTCGCCACCGGACCCGACCTCAAGCTCGCACTCGCGCGCTACGAGATGGGCAGCCCGGGGCGGGACGCCTCGGTGGACTCGGCCTACGGCACCCTTTCCTGGACGCTCCGGTCGAACCGGCTCGAGCTGCGCGGCGGGGCCGATCGGATCGCTCCGTCCGCCGGTCCCCGCACGACCCGAGGGATCGGCGGGGCCTCGTGGGCCTGGGGCCTCGGGCGGAGCTGGCAGGCGACGCTGTCCGCGCAGCAGGACACGTTCCGCTACAACCCGGAGATCCTCTCCCACAGGATCCGGATCCGCGCGTACGCGGCCGAGGGGTCCGGCCGCCTGCCGCGAAGGGTCCGCGTGGCGGCCTCGGTCGGCGCCTGGGACCTGTCCGACGGGAACGACCGCCGGAGCGCGGAGGCGGGCGGCTGGCGCGCGGTGACCGCGGGGCCGGTCACGGTCGAGGCCGGCTACCAGTTCCGCTACCTCGACTACCGCCGGAACCTCCCGAACGGCTATTTCGACCCGGCCGACTTTCGCGCGCACCTCGCGCAGGCCCGGGCCGCAGGTCCCATCGGCCGCACCCGCGCGAGCTTCGACGTCCTGGTCGAGACCGGCGTCCAGTCCTTCACGCGCACCGACGACGCGACCGGCATCCCCCGCAGGCTCCGGAACGACCGGGTGCTCGGCGTTGCGGCGAGCGCCAGGATCCCCGTCGCGGGCTCGCTCTCCCTCGAGCTTCACGGGGCGCGGACCGACTACGCCGTGACCAGCGCCGCCGGGTTCCGCTCGCGCCAGCTCGGGCTGCGCCTGCGCTGGGCTGGAGGGAGCTAGGTTTTGGCCGGGAAGACGATCCTGGTCGCCGAGGACGACCGCGTGACCCTGCGGTTCGTCTCGTCCCTGCTCGAGGACCAGGGCTACGCGGTGCTGCCGGCCGAGGACGGCCGGCGCGCCCACGAGCTCGCCCTGACGCAGCGGCCCGACCTCATCGTCACCGACCTGCTGATGCCCTACGAGGACGGCTTCGAGTTCATCCGCCGGGTCCGCGCCGAGCCGGCTCTCGCCCGCACGCCGATCCTGATCCTGTCCACGAAGTCGCGCGAGGAGGACATCGTCCTGGGCCTCGAGGAGGGCGCCGACGACTACATGGTCAAGCCGTTCCGCGCGCGGGAATTCCTCGTGCGCGTCCGGAAGCTGCTGGAACGCAGGCGCGGGGCGGCCTGATGTACCGCGCCCTCGTCCTGTCCGTGCTCGCGACGGGCATCGTCTTCCTCGGCCTGACGCTGGTCATCGTGGTCGGCAAGGCGTGGCGGGAGGCGAGGGAGGCCCGGGGCCGCGCCGTGCGTCGCGAGCTCGAGCCCCGCGTGCTCGCCTACGCCCACGGGACCGAGCCCTCGCTGATGGCCGTGCTCGGCCGGCCGATCCGCCGCGCCGAGCGGCGCGTGCTCGAGCGGATCTTCCTCGACCACGTCCAGCGCGTCGAGGGGATCGAGCGGGAGCGCCTGGCCCGCGCCCTCGACGAGCTGGGCTACGTGGAGGAGTACGTCGCGGGAGTCGGGAGCCCCCGCTGGTGGCGGCGGGCGGAGTGCGCGGAGAGGCTCGGCCTCGCGGGAGCCTCCCGCGCGACCGGGGTGCTGATCCGGGCGCTCGACGACGAGGTCTCGGAGGTGCGCCTGCGTGCGGCGAAGGCGCTCGGTGCCGTGGGAGGGCGGGCCGCCGTGCGCCCGCTGCTTCGCGCGCTCAACGAGCCGAACCGCTGGTCCACCATCCGCATCGGGGACATCCTCGCCGGCATGGGCTCGCCCGTGGTGGCCGAGCTGCTCGACGCGTTCCCGGACCTGAGCCTGCACGCGAAGGTGGCGGCCCTGGACATCCTGGGCAGGGTCCGCTCCCTCGAGGCCGTCGGGTGGCTGAGGGCGAGACTCGGCGATCGCGAGCCCGACATCCGGGCGCGCGCGGCGCACGCCCTGGGGCAGATCGGCGACCTCGAGGCCGGAGCCGACCTCGTGGAGGCTCTCGGGGACCGGGAGTGGCCGGTCCGGGCCATGGCGGCGAAGGCTCTGGGGAAGCTCCGCTGCCGCCAGGCCGTGCCGCGCCTCGCCGAATTGCTGCGGGACCGGCAGTGGTGGGTGAGGGCCAACGCGGCCGAGGCGCTGCGGCTCATGCCGCCCGCCGGCATCGAGGCCCTCGAGCGGGCTCTCGCCGACCCGGACGCGTACGCGCGCCACCAGGCCTGCCTCATGCTCGAGGAAGCGGGCGTCCTCGAGCAACGGATCTCGGCCCTCGCCGGGCCCGACGGGCCCGCGCGCGAGGCCGCGGTCGAGCTCGTCCGGCGCTTCGTCGCGGCGGGCCAGACGGGTCGGCTGCGCGAGCTCGCCGAGCGCCACCAGGCCGCCGAGGTTCGCTCGGCCCTCGCCGCGCTGCTCCCGCCCGACCCCGCGGAGGCCCGCCCGTGACGTGGACCGCCCTGCTGTCCGAGGCCGTGGTCCGGTGGAACCTCTTCGTCCTCGTCTATTTCC
>JBBIHW010000003.1:0-4630 GCA_037446795.1 Acidobacteriota bacterium | reverse complement strand
TCGCCTTCAACCGCTGGGTGATCTACTACTTCGGCGTCCTCAACGGCATCTATCTCCTGCTGTTCCTGGTGTCGTTCGTCGAGGTGCTCCGGTTCGTCAAGCGGACGTTCTTCTCCGACTACGGGCAGATCCTGCAGTCGGAGATGACCTGGCCCGTGTCCATCCTGGTCGCGGCCCGCAACGAGGAGAAGACCATCGTCGAGACCGTGCGGTCGCTCATGATGGTCAACTACGGCGAGTTCGAGATCATCGTGATCAACGACGGCTCGACGGACGCCACGCTCGAGCGGCTCGTCCGAGGCTTCGACCTGAGGCGCGTGGACCGCGTCTACCGGAGGGCGCTCCCCACCGCTGCGGTCCGCGGCGTCTACGAGTCGCTCGACCACCCCAACCTGAAGGTCGTGGACAAGGAGCCGGGAGGGAAGGCCGACGCCCTGAACGCCGGGATCAACCTGAGCCGCTACCCGCTGTTCTGCTCCATCGACGCCGACTCGATCATCGAGGACAACGCGCTGCTGCGGGTCGTCAAGCCCTTCATGGAGCGGCCGGAGGAGACGGTGGCCGCCGGGGGGATCGTGCGGATCGCCAACGGGTGCGAGGTGCGCGACGGGCGCGTGGTGGGCATCGCGCTGCCGGACGAGGCGCTGCCGATCCTGCAGGTCGTCGAGTACCTGCGGGCGTTCCTGACGGGCCGCGTCGGCTGGAGCGTCCTGAGGTCGCTGCTGATCATCTCGGGAGCGTTCGGCATCTACAAGAAGCGCGAGGTGATCGAGGTCGGCGGGTACACGTCCACCACGGACACCGAGGACCTCGACCTCGTCGTCCGCCTCCACCGTCACCTCCGGCGCCACAAGCGCCGGTACCGGGTCGTCTTCGTCCCGGACCCCGTGTGCTGGACGGAGGCGCCGCGGACGCTGCGCGTGCTGATGCGGCAGCGCAACCGCTGGCACCGGGGGCTCGTGCAGACGCTCCTCTCCTATCGGCACATGATGCTCAACCCGCGCTACGGCGTCGTCGGCCTCGTGGCGTTCCCGTACTTCTTCGTCTTCGAGATGCTCGGTCCGTTCGTGGAGACGCTCGGCTACGCCTCCATCGTCCTGGCCTGGGCGCTCGGGATCCTGGACGTGGAGTTCTTCCTGCTGTTCCTCGCGGTGGCGATCCTGTACGGGATCTTCCTCTCGGTGGCGGCGGTGCTCCTCGAGGAGATCTCTTTCCGTCGCTACCCGGGCTGGCTCGA
This sequence comes from Acidobacteriota bacterium, assembly GCA_037446795.1. GTDB lineage: Bacteria > Acidobacteriota > Polarisedimenticolia > Polarisedimenticolales > JBBIHW01 > JBBIHW01. The sequence goes on along the minus strand of JBBIHW010000003.1, from coordinate 3,393 downwards.
CCTGGCCAAGCTCATCGTCTTCGGCATCCTGGAAAACTTCGGCTACCGGCAGATGCTCTCCCTGTTCAAGGTGAAGGCGTTCTACGACGTGGTCCGGAGAAGGAGGGCGTGGGGCCAGATGGAGCGGGCCGGCTTCCGGCGGCCGGCGACCGACCCGGGGGCCGCCGCCCCCCTGTGAACCTGATAGAGTAGAAGCTCCCCCCCGGGGAGCCGTCATGGACTGGGGACTCGCCAACCGCCTCGCGAGGATCCTGCCGCCGCCGGCCGGGCGCACCGTGATGCTCGCCGTGGACCACGGCTACTTCCTCGGGCCGACCTCGGGGCTCGAGGAGCCGGCGAAGACGATCGGGCCGCTGCTGCCCCACGCGGACTCGCTGATGGCGACGCGCGGGGTCGTGCGCCGGTGCGTGCCCCCCGACGCGGACCTGCCGATCGTCCTGCGCGTCTCGGGCGGAACGAGCATCCGCCGGGAGGATCTTTCGGCCGAGGGGATCGCCGCCTCGGTCGAGGACGCGATCCGCCTGAACGCCTCGGCCGTGACGCTCAGCATCTTCGTCGGGGCCGAGGGGGAGCGGGAAACGCTGCTCAACCTGGGCCGCCTCGTGGACGAGGGGGAGCGCTACGGCATCCCCGTCCTCGCGGTCACGGCCGTGGGGCGCGACATGGAGCGCGACGCCCGCTACCTCGGCCTGTCGTGCCGGATCGCGGCCGAGCTCGGCGCCCACTTCGTCAAGACGTACTACTGCGAGGGGTTCGAGGAGGTCGTCCGGGTCACCCCGGTCCCGCTGGTGGTCGCTGGCGGGAAGAAGGTCCCCGAGCGCGATGCGATCGCGCTGGCCTGGCGCGCGGTCCAGGCGGGAGCGCGCGGCGTGGACATGGGCCGCAACATCTTCCAGTCGGACTGCCCCGCGGGGATGATCCGCGCCGTGCGCGCCGTCGTGCACGAGGGCGCGGGCGTGGACGAGGCCTACCAGGTCTACCTCGACGCCAGGGCCGGAGCGCGAGTCGGCGCGCGCTGACCCGTGCGCGCCGCCGTCTACTACCGCAACGACGACGTCCGGCTCGAGGAGCTGCCCCGGCCCCGCGCGGGTCCCGGCGAGCTCGTCGTGCGCGTCCAGGCCAGCGGCATCTGCGGCTCGGACGTGATGGAGTGGTACCGCCTCCCGAAGGCCCCGCTCGTCCTCGGCCACGAGATCGCGGGCGAGGTGGCGGAGCTCGGTCCCGGGGTGAGCGGCTTCGGGGAGGGCGACCGGGTCGTCGCGACCCATCACGTCCCCTGCATGGTGTGCCGGTACTGCCTGACGGACCGGCACAGCGCGTGCGAGACGCTGCGGACCACCCGGTTCGACCCGGGCGGCTTCGCCGAGTACGTGAGGCTGCCCGAAGAGAACGTCGAGCGCGGGACGTTCCACCTGCCCGCGCACGTCAGCTTCGCGGAAGGCTCGTTCGTCGAGCCGCTCGCCTGCGCGCTCAGGGGACAGCGGCTCGCCGGTGTGGCCGCCGGCAGGAGCGTCCTCGTGCTCGGCAGCGGGATCTCCGGGATCCTCCACGTCCAGCTCGCGCGGGCCCTCGGGGCCGGTCCGATCGTGGCGACGGACGTGAGCGAGTGGCGGATCGGCGCTGCGCTGCGGTTCGGGGCGGACGCGGCGGTCGCCGCCTCGGAGCTCTCCCCCGACCGCCTCCGGCGGCTCTGCGGCGGGAGGCTCGCCGACGCGGTCCTGGTCTCGACCGCCGCCCCCTCTGCGCTCGAGCAGGCGCTGCGCTGCGCAGAGCGCGGCGGCACGATCCTCCGGTTCGCCCCGGCCGAGCCGGGGACGACCTTCCCCCTCGACCTCCACGACGCCTACTGGCGGGGGATCGCGATCGTGCACTCGTACGCCGGGCCGCCCGCGGACATGCGAGCCGCCCTCGACCTGATCGCCGCGAAGCGCGTGGACGTGGCCTCGATGATCACCCACCGGCTCGGCCTCGCCGAGACGGGCAAGGGCTTCGCGCTCGTCGCCTCGGCGGGACAGTCGCTGAAGGTCATCGTCGAGCCGCAGCGCTGACCGGCCGCCGCCCGCACCGATCGCGCGATCGCTATTGAACGCCCGTTTCCCGCTGGGTTAGCATCCGCCCGCCCGGGCCCGGCACCCCTCTCGCGTTCCGTGTCGGGACGGCGCGGGACGGCACGATGGAAACCCTGTCCCACGACATCGTCGTGGTGGGCGGCGGGGCCGCCGGCTTGAGGGCGGCCATCGAGGTGGCTCGGACCGAGCCGCGGCTCTCGCTCGCGGTCGTCTCCAAGGTCTACCCGATGCGCAGCCACACCGTGTCCGCCGAGGGTGGCGCGGCCGCCGTCTTCCGCCCCGACGACAGCCTCGAGGCGCACGCGTACGACACGGTGAGCGGCGGGGACTGGCTGTGCGACCAGGACGCGGTCGAGGCGTTCGTCCGCGAGGCCCCGGACGAGCTGCTGAGGCTCGAGCACTGGGGCTGCCCCTGGAGCCGGCAGCCCGACGGGCGCGTCGCCGTGCGCCCGTTCGGCGGCATGAAGAACGAGCGCACCTGGTTCGCCGCCGACAAGACGGGCTTCCACATGCTGCACAGCCTCTACCAGACGGCGCTCCGCCACGACGCGATCGCCTGGTACGACGAGTGGTTCGCCACGAGGCTGCTCGTGGAGGACGGCCGCTGCCGGGGTCTCGTGGCCATCGAGATCGCCACCGGCAAGGTGTACGCCGTCCTGGCCCGGGCCGTGGTTCTCTGCACCGGCGGCTGCGGCCGCGTCTTCCCGTTCACGACCAACGCCAACATCAAGACCGGCGACGGGATGGCGCTCGCCTACCGGGCGGGAGTCCCCCTGAAGGACATGGAGTTCGTCCAGGTCCACCCGACCGGCCTTCCGTTCACGGGGATCCTGATCACGGAGGCAGCCCGTGCCGAGGGGGGCTGGCTCCTCAACAAGGACGGCTACCGGTACCTCCAGGACTACGACCTGGGGAAGCCCGAGCCGAGGCCGGTGCTCCGCTCGATGGAGCTCGGCCCCCGCGACCGCCTCTCGCAGGCGTTCGTGAAGGAGATGGAGCGAGGCCGGACGATCGAGACCCCGTACGGACACGTCGTGCACCTCGACCTGCGCCACCTCGGCGAGGAAGTCGTGAACCGGAAGCTGCCGTTCGTGCGGGAGCTCTGCCTCAAGTACCAGAACCTCGACCCGGTCCGCGAGCTGATCCCCGTCCGCCCGGTCGTCCACTACCAGATGGGCGGCATCCACACGGACCTCGACGGGGCGACGCCGCTGCCCGGGCGCTACGCGGCGGGCGAGGCGGCCTGCGTGAGCATCAACGGCGCCAACCGGCTCGGCTCGAACTCCCTGACCGAGTGCCTCGTCTTCGGGGCGCGGGCGGGCCG
>JBBIHW010000002.1:0-30757 GCA_037446795.1 Acidobacteriota bacterium | reverse complement strand
CCACAGGCCGGCCGGAGCGAAGACTCGCCGCTTTCGGCTTGATGTCGGGCATTGCCGTTCGTCGAGAGAAGGGGGGCTTCCATGGACCGAGTCAGAGCTAGCGTTCCCGTCCTTTCCCTGGGCTTCCTCCTTGCGCTTGCCGTCACGAACCACGGGGCGCCCGCCGGGTCGGCACCCGCCTCCGGGGCGGGGCAGCCGACCTACGTTCCCGGCGAACTCCTGATCAAGTTCAAGCCGGAGGCGGGCCCGGCTGTCCGCGCTGCGGCTCTGGCCGAACTCGATGCGGAAAACCTCCGGACTTTCCTCTCGAGGGCCGAGAACTGGCGTCTCGGGCCCGGCATCAGCGTCGAGGAAGCCGTCGAGAGGATGAGGGCGAACCCCCTGGTGGACTACGCCGAGCCGAACTACCTCGTGTCGCTCGATATCGTGCCGAACGATCCGCGGCTCGGAGAGCTGTGGGGACTGATCAACACCGGCCAGAGCGGGGGCACCGCGGACGCGGACGTGGACGCGGAGCTGGCCTGGAACGTGTCCACGGGCAGCTCTGACGTACTCGTGGGCGTCATTGACACCGGTGTGGACTACAACCATCCGGACCTCGCCGCGAACATCTGGACGAACCCCGGCGAGATCCCCGGCAACGGCGTGGACGACGACGGCAACGGCTTCGTGGACGACGTTCACGGGTACGACTTCGTCAACGAGGACGGGGACCCCTTCGACGACCACGGTCACGGGACGCACGTTTCCGGGACGATCGGTGCCATCGGGAACAACGGAGTCGGTGTGGTCGGCGTGAACTGGCAGGTCAAGATCATGGCGCTCAAGTTCCTGAACTCCTCGGGCTCCGGCACGACCGCGAACGCCATCCGCGCCGTGGACTACTCGGTCCTGATGGGCGTGGACCTGACGAGCAACTCCTGGGGCGGGGGGGCGTTTTCCCAGGCCCTCTACGACGCCATCGCCAACGCGAACGCCCACGAGATGGCCTTCGTGGCCGCCGCCGGCAACAATGGCACGAACAACGACGTCAGCCCCCACTACCCGAGCAATTACGACCTGCCGAACGTGATCGCCGTGGCCGCCACGGATCGCAACGACCTCAAGGCGTCCTTCTCCAACTACGGACCCCTCTCGGTGGACCTGGGCGCCCCGGGCGTCGACATCCTGAGCACCCTGCCCGGGAACAGCTACGGACTGCTGTCCGGGACCTCCATGGCGACCCCGCACGTGGCGGGGACCTGCGCTCTCATCCGGGCGGTCTCGCCGAACATCCCCGTCGGCCAGATGAAGAGCGTCCTCCTGAACTCGGTGGACCCCATCCCCTCGATGCAGGGGATCGTGGTGAGCAACGGCCGGTTGAACGCGTTCCGTTCCATCGCGGAGCCCGACACGACGCCGCCGGGTGCGATCCTGGACCTCGCGGTGGTGGACCCCGGCTCGAACACCATGGGGCTGTCCTGGACCGCGACCGGAGACGACGGCTCCATCGGCACGGCGACGTTTTACGAGGCGCGGTACTCGACCTCTCCGATCACCGACGAGGCGAGCTGGGCGTCGGCCACCCGGGCCGGCAACGAGCCTGCCCCGCTGCCGTCCGGCGCGGCGCAGGGCATGGAGGTCCGCAACCTCGCCTCGAGCACCCTCTACTACTTCGCCGTCCGGGCGTTCGACGAATGGGGGAACGCCGGCCCGGTGTCCAATCTCGCCTCCGGGACGACGCTCCCGTCCCCCACGGCCCAGGTCGAGCCCACGTCGGTGAGCGACGAGCTGCAGACGGGCCAGCAGTCGGACCATGCGATCACCCTGACCAACGTGGGCGTCGGCACCCTCGACTTCACGATCCCAACGCCTTCGGTCGGGCAGCCCATGTCCCTGCCGCAGGAGCCGCTCGAACTCGGCAAGGACGATCCCGATCCCCGCCAGGGCGACCCCGTCACCGACAATCGCGGCGGCCCGGACGGGTTCGGCTACCGCTGGATCGACAGCGACGAGCCGGGCGGCCCCGCCTTCGACTGGACCGACATCTCGGCGACCGGCATGCCCCTCGGTCTCGTCAACGACGACCAGACGACGGCCCCGATCGCGCTCGGGTTCAACTTCCCCTTCTACGGGACCTTCTTCGACTCGATCCGGGTCTGCACGAACGGGTGGATCTCCTTCACGAGCGGCTCGACCGCGTTCTCGAACCAGCCGCTTCCGAACTCCGGCGCGCCGGAGAACCTCATCGCGCCGTTTTGGGACGACCTGCACCCGCGCGGCGTGAACCGGACGTTCTTCCAGTCGTTCGGCAACCGCGCCATCGTTCAGTGGCAGGCCATCGAGCGGTACAGCGGGGCGGGCTCGTACACCTTCCAGGTGATCCTGGAGTCCTCGGGCGCGATCACCTTCCAGTACCTCGCGTCCACGGGTGCCGTGGACAGCGCCACCGTGGGCATACAGGACGCCACGAGGACCGTCGGTCTCCAGGTGGCCTTCAACCAGCTCTACGTTCACGACGATCTGGCGGTGCGCATCGCGGCCATTCCCCAGTGGCTCACCGTGTCGCCGACCTCCGGCCGGCTGCGCGCCGGCGAGTCGGCGCTTCTGAACCTGCACATGGATGCCTCGGGCCTCGAGGGAGGGACCTACCCGGGCCAGGTGAACATCCAGACGAACGACCCGGACCGGCCGATCCTCACCGTGGACGCCTCGCTCCACGTGATCGGGGCTCCGGACGCGCGGGTGCAGCCCACCTCCCTCGACTACGGCGACTCATTCGTCGGCTTCGCGAAGTCGGCGACCCTGATCGTGGCCAACGACGGCACGGACACTTTGCACGTGAGCGACATCGTGTCGAGCCATCCGGCGGAGCTCGTGGCCTCTCCCACGAGCTTCGAGGTGCCGCCGCACGGCTCCCGCAACGTGACCGTGACCTGGACCCCGTCGGCGACAGGCCCCTTCAGCGGCTCCCTGACCGTACTGAGCGACGACGCCGGCGAGCCGAGCATCGTCGTGCCGGTGGGGGGCAACGGGATCCCCGCGCCGGTCATGGTCGTGGATCCCACCTCGTTCAGCGAGACACTCTTCACCGGTCAGCAGATCACGCGACCGCTCGCGGTGACGAATACCGGAGGCTCCGACCTCGTCATCACGGCCCAGGCCGATCAGGGAACGGGAGGCGGTGGGCTCGTCTGGCAGCCGGAGGAAGGTTCCGCCGGCTCGGGGGGCCCCGACGCCTTTGGCTACCGCTGGAAGGACTCGGACGCCCCGGGAGGCCCGAGCTTCCAGTGGGTGGACATCAGCGGCACCGGGACCCAGATCTTCGGGACCAACGTGGACGATTCCCTGAGCGCCACCATCAACATGGGGCTGACCTTCCCGTTCTACGGCAACAGCTTCTCCTCGGTGAAGGTGTCCAGCAACGGCTGGCTCACCTTCGACACGACCTACACGGGTAGCAGCCTGCCGACCAACGGCACCCTGCCCTCGACGAGCCTGCCCAGGAACTCCATTGCCTTCTTCTGGGACGATCTCCACACGAGGACCGGCAACGTCAAGTACCTGAACGACGGCACCCGGTTCATCGTCCAGTTCACCAACGTCGGCCGATTCACGCCGTCCACCGGACAGAGCTACACGTTCCAGGTCCAGCTCTACCCCAACGGCAGGATCCTGATCCAGTACCTGACCATGGCCGGAACGCTCAACTCGGCGACGATCGGCATCCAGGACCAGACACGCACCATCGCGCTCCTCGTGAACTTCAACGCGAACTACGTCCACAACAACCTCGCCCTCCAGATCAGCCGGACCCCGGACTGGCTGACCGTGAGCCCGGGCAACGCCACGATCCCGCCAGGCGGAAGCTTCGTGTTCACCGTCGGGTTCGACTCGACCGAGCGGCAGGGCGGCGTGCTCGAGGGCGCCGTCGTGCTCAACACGAACATCCCGACCCAGCCGCAGGAGCGGGTGCCTGCCCGTCTCACCGTGATCGGCGCCCCGGTCATCGGGCTCGTGCCCGCGTCCTTCGATTACGGCACCCGCTTCACCGGCTACTCCCACATCGTTACGTTCCAGGTGGTCAACACCGGCACCGACGTGCTCAACGTCCTGGACACGTACACGACAGACCCGTCGCTCGTCGTGCAGGAGCCGCCGGGGGCGGGCGGCGGCGAGGAGTCCCCGGCCGCAGCGTTCCCGGTTCCTCCGGGCGGCTCGAGGCTGCTCGAGCTGCGGTGGTCGCCCGCCGCGCCGGGTACGCTCGACGCCCAAGTCCATGTGCTCAGCGACGATCCGGCAACCCCCGACAAGGTCATGCCGGTCACGGGAGTCGCCGTCGCGCCCCCCGTGGCCGTCTGGTCGCCCGGCTCCTTCACCGAGGCGCTCGACGCGGGCGATGTCGTCCACCGAAGCCTGCGCCTCGAGAACCGGGGTGGCAGCGACCTGACCTTCGACACGACGATCACGCTCCAGAGCGGAGCCACGGTGCCCGTCTACGAGGAGCTGGACATCAAGAAGGAGGACGAGTCGGACCCGCGGCCGGGCGTGCTGGGCATGGCCGGCCCGGACAGCTTCGGCTACCGCTGGCGCGACTCGGACCAGGCGGGCGGGCCTGTCTTCGACTGGGTGGACATCCGCGCCACGGGCACTCCGGTGGCCGGACTCAACGGGGACGACCAGAACGTGGGGCCGATCCCCATCGGCTTCCCCTTCCCCTTCTACGGGAACGTATTCACGTCGGTGCGCGTCGGGTCCAACGGCTTCCTGTCCTTCACGGACACCTCCACGGACCTGTCGAACGATCCGCTGCCGAACACCGGGTCGCCGGCGAACCTGCTCGCCGTCTTCCACGACGACCTCCACTTCCGGGGCGTCGAGCGGGCGCGGTACCTGAACGACGGGTCGCGCTTCATCCTCCAGTACACCAACGTGGACCGCTTCTCGACCGGGTCCGACCTGACGTTCCAGGTGATCCTCTACCCGAGCGGGCGGATCGTATACCAGTACCTCAGCATGTCGGGGGTCCTGGATTCGGCCACCGTCGGCATCCAGAACGCGACGAAGACCGACGGGCTGACCGTGGTCTTCAACGCCGCCTACGTCCACGACAACCTGGCGATCCAGTTCGAGCCGCCGTTCGTCTACCCGTCGGTGAGCCCGCGCACGGGCACGGTGCCGCCCGGAGGCGCCGTGGACCTCGACGTCCAGATCGACGCCACAGGTCTGAACGGGGGCGACTACCAGTCCAGCATCGATCTCGCCACGAACGATCCGGCGAATGCGCTGGTCCGCGTGCCGCTGAGCGTCCACGTCACGGGAATCCCCGACATCGCCGCCGACCCGGGCTCCGTGAGCTTCCCCATGACGTTCGTCGGGTTCACGCGGTCGAGTTCTCTCACGATCCGGAACACGGGGACGGACGTGCTTCTCATCACCGGCGTGTCCACCAGCGGGGACTTCAGCCAGAGCGGGCTCAACCCGCCGGTTTCTCTCCCCGTCGGGGGCACGATTCCGGTGACGGTCACGTTCGCCCCGACGCTGCCCGGCACGCACCAGGGGACCCTCGAGATCGCAAGCGACGACCCGGACGAGGCTCCGTTCATCGTCGGGCTGCAGGGATCCGCCCTCATCCCGCCCGAGATCGGGGTCGCACCGGCCGAGATCCGGGCGATCCTCCCGCCGGCGCAGAGCGGCGAGCGGACGCTCACCATAGGCAACACCGGAGGGTCCGACCTCGACTGGGAGGCGGGGACCAACATCGTCTCCTCCGAGGGGGAGCCGGGCAGCTACCTCGAACTCGGGAAGGAGGAGGCCGATCCGAGGGAAGGGTCGCTGGGAGCGGGAGGACCCGACGCCTTCGGCTACCGGTGGAGGGACTCGGACCAGCCCGGCGGCCCCGTCTTCGACTGGGTCGAGATCAGCGGGATCGGCACGCCGATCGCCGGGCTCACCGGGGACGACCAGACCGCAACGGGCATCCCGATCGGGTTCCCGTTCCCCTTCTACGGCAACAGCTTCTCCACCGTGAACGTCTGCACGAACGGGTGGCTGTCCTTCACCTCCACCCTGACCTCGTTCACGAACCAGACGCTTCCCAACACCGGTGCCCCCGAGAACCTGCTCGCTCCCTTCTGGGACGACCTCCACTTCCGGGGCAGCGTGCACGCCTACTACTACAGCGACGGCACGCGGTTCATCGTCCAGTACAACCACGTGGACCGGTTCGCGACCGGCTCCGACCTCACCTTCCAGGTGATCCTCTATCCCAACGGCCGGATCGTGTACCAGTACCTGAACATGAGCGGCGTCCTCAACAGCGCCACGATCGGCATCCAGAACGCCGCGCGCACCATCGGCCTATCGGTGGTTTTCAACGCCGCCTACGTGCACGACAACCTGGCCATCGAGTTCCGGAAGATCCCGACCTGGGTGACCGTGTCTCCGACGAGCGGGACGGTCCCCGAAGCGTCGAGCCAGGACGTCTCCGTGACGCTCGACTCCACGGATCTCGAGCACGGGGTTCACGAGTCCGAAATCCGGTTCAGCAGCAACGATCCGTACCGGCCGGTCGTTGTCGTGCCGGTTCAGCTCGCGGTCAACCGGAAGCCCGTGGCCGTGGCCGGGCCCCCACAGACCCTGGAGTGCACGGGGAACCAGACCGCCGCGACGAGCCTGGACGGGACCGGCTCCTCCGATCCGGACGCCGATCCCTTGACCTTCTCCTGGTCCGCGCCGGGGATCGTCTTCGACGACCCGGCGAGCCGGACGCCCAGCGCGACCTTCCCGCTCGGGCAGACGGTCGCCTCCCTCGTGGTCAACGACGGTTACGAGGACTCGGAGCCGGATACGGTGACGATCACCGTCCAGGACACCACACCGCCTGTCTTCCTGTCCTGCCCGCAGCCGGTCGTGGTCGAGTGCCAGTCCAACCTGCAAGCGCTCGTGGCCCTGCCGCCTGCCAGCGCGACCGACTCCTGCCACGGGACGGCGGCAATCGCCAACAGTCACACGAGCGGCGGCCCCGACGCCTCGGGCTCCTACGGCCTGGGCGTGACGGTCGTCACCTTCACCGCGACGGACGGTTCCGGCAACCAGGCGACATGCGAGACGACGGTGACCGTGGTGGACACGACATCGCCGACGATCTCGGCGGCACCGACACCCGATCTCCTGTGGCCGCCGAACCACAGGATGTCCACCGTGCGCTTCGACGTCATCGCCACGGATGCGTGCGACCCGGCCCCGGCTTGGGTGCTGATGCCCCCGGTTTCCAGCGAGCCTGACGACGCCCAGGGCGGCGGCGACGGGCACACCACCGACGACATCCAGGACGCGTCCACTGGGACATCGGACACCGAGATCCTGTTGCGGGCTGAACGCGACGGGAACGGTTCGGGGCGGACGTACACGGTGGGCTACCGCGTCACCGACGTCTCGGGCAACACGACCTCGACGACCGCCGAGGTCTTCGTGCCGCACGACATGGGCGACGTGGTCGAGCCGCTCGACCTGCACCTCGAGGGCGCGCAGGCGACGACGCTCAGCTGGGGCACGGTCACGGGGGCCCTGCACTACGACGTCATCCGGGGCGACCTCGCGAACCTCCGGGCGAGCGGGTCGAACATCGACCTCGGGCCCGTGGTCTGCATCGAGCGCCAGTCGCTCGACACGACGACAGCGGGCCACGAGGACCGGGCGACGCCACAGCCCGGGAAAGCCTTCTTCTACCTGGTGCAGTTCTACGACGGGGTCGAGGAGAGCTCCTACGGGTCGGAGTCGGCAGGCAGGGCCCGCGTCATCGCCCCGGGCAACGGGGACTGCCCGTAGGCCGGCGGGATCGGATCCGGGGCTCGGCGGCGGACCTTCACTAGTGGGAGGCCGCCGCCGCCACGCGGTCGGGCTGAAGGCGGCGAACCTTCTCGCCGGGAGGTGGACACCGGTCGGGGGCGTCTCGCGAAAGTTCCGCGCACGACGATCCCCCGATCCGCGCGTTCTCGAGGCCCTGCGCGCTCGCGGCCGGGTCCCTCCTCGGGCGGAACCCCGGCATCCGGCGCGGCCGCGACAGCTCGCGACTTTCCGGGCCGCGGGAGACGGTCGTGAGTTTCCGACCCTGCCGCAGCGCGCGACGGGTCAGGCTCGATTCGACCCGAGCCACGGGCGGCGACCTCCTTTCCCGCGAACGAAGTCCCCGATCCGGCGCACTCGTTCGAGCTCCTCGGGCGACAGCGGCCCCGCCTCGAGCGCCCGAGCGGCCTCGTCGAGCTCGGCGTCGGTCGAGGGACCGGTGAGGCACACGTCCACCTCGGTCGCGGTCAGGACGAAGCGGTAGCAGGTCGAGGCCCGCAGGGGCGGCTCCCCCGGCGGCGTCCTGCGCGGGTCGAGAAGGGTCCCCCACCGCGTTGCGGTGTAGGCCACGGTCCCGGGCCGGCCTCGAGGGGGGAGGAAGGGGAAGATCTCCCTTTCGGCTCCGCGGTGCGCCGCGTTGTAGCGGAACATGAAGACGTCCACCGGGTGATCGTCGCGGCGAGCGAGTTCGCCGAACAGCGAGCGGCGATGGCCGGACAGAGCGAGGAACCGGAACCGTCCCCGCTCCTTGAGGGCGACCGCCCGGTCGAGAAGGCCCGCGCGCGGCAGCCGCCCGTGCCAGCCGAGGATCAGCAGGTCCGCGTGGTCGAGGCCGAGCGCCCGCAACCCTCGCTCGAGCGTCCACTCCAGGACCCACCCCGTCCGGTCGTAGCTCTGAAGGGCGATCACGAGCCGGTCCCGGTCCGTGCGCGCCAGGTTGCGGATCGCTTCCGCCATTCCCCTGCGCCGCAGAGAGCCCCAGTAGAGGTAGTTGATGCCGTGCTCCCTGTAGGCGCGTTCGATGGCGCGCGCCGGTGCCCCGTAGCTCGATCCGATTCCGAGGCGGCTCACCCGAAGCCCGGTCCGGCCGAGGATCGTGGGCGTGGCGAGGCTGCTGCCGGTCGTCGCCACGATCCTGCCCGAACCTGCCTCAGGCCCCTGCGAGGATCAGGTAGATCCAGTTCGCGACGGCGGCGACCCCGAGAGCGACCGCCCACCCTCGCGCAGTGCCGAGCGCGCGGAGGGGAACAGGCAGGCCAGCGATGGCCCAGACGAGAGCGAGAACGCCCCCGCCGAGGAACGCGGCGCCCGCCGCGGCGGCGAGGGGGTTGATCCACAGCGCCGTGAGCACATCTCCCTCGAGCAGGGCGAGCGCCGCGCGGGTGGTGCCGCAGGTCGGGCAGGCCAACCCGGTCAGCTCGTGGAAGGTGCAGGCCGGCAGCCAGGCTGCCGCCACCGGCCACGCCGGGCGCACCAGCAGAGCGAGCAGCGCAGCACCGCCCCATGCGAGGAGGGCCGCCCGAGCCTGCGGGGAGGCCCGGGTGCAGCGCGGCCCGACGGCGTCTCCCATGCCCATGGGGACATGCTAGCGGTTCAGACCGGGATCTCTACCGGGCTGAAGCCGACGGCGTCGGCCGCCACGAAGTGGAACCACACGCCGTCCCGCTCGCCCCGCACCGCGAGACCGTGGTCGGCACCGTGCAGATGCCCGTAGACGCACCTCGAGACCCCGGCTTCCTTGAGCAGCCCGACCATCGGCGTCGGCTCCCTGCCCTCGAGCCACGGCGGATAGTGGAGCATCGCGACGCGGGGAAGGTCGCGCCCGAACCGGGCGTCCGCGTCGGCGACGCTCAGGCGAAACCGCTCGAGCTCGCGGCGGAACAGGCGCGCGTCGTCGGCCGCGGCCGCGGGATCCTCGGGCCAGGTCCACCCTCTGGTGCCGACGACCACCACACGGCCGCAGGCGAGGTGCGCGCTGTTCTGCAGAGGCTCGCACCCGTCCGGCAGCGCCCGGCGCACCTTCGAGAGGCTCGACCACCAGTAGTCGTGGTTGCCGCGAAGCACGAGCTTCCTGCCCGGCCGCCGCCCGATCCACTCGAGGTCGGGCCTGGCCTCCTCGACGTTCATTCCCCACGACAGGTCGCCGGCGAGCAGGACCGTGTCCTCCGGGGCCACGGCCGCATCCCATGCCCGCGCCATGCGGTCCGCGTGGTCGCGCCACAGATCGCCGAACACGTCCATCGGCTTGCGGCCCGACACCGAAAGGTGCAGGTCTGCGATCGCGAACAGGCGCCCCACCGGGGGGCCTCAGCGGACGAGCCGGCGCCGCATGAGGGCGAGCGCCAGGACGAACAGCACCGCGTTGACCGCGGCGAGGTAGGCGAGGCTCGGCAGGAGCACCGGCGCCGCAACGCCCAGCGTCGAGGCGCGCAGAAGAGACGCCAGGTGGGTCAGCGGAAGCCCCCAACCCACCACCTGGGCCCAGCCGGGCAGCACCTCCAGCGGGAAGAACGTCCCCGAGAACAGGAACATGGGCATGATCAGCAGGAACGTGGGCAGGTTGAAGGCGTCTATCGTCGGGCACACCGCGGTGAAACACAGGCCGAGGGAGGCGAACAGCAACCCCCCGACCGCCGAGAGCGGAAGGAGCCAGAGCGAGCTGGGCCAGACGAGCAGGCCGAAGGCCGCGATCACGGCTGCCATGACTGCGGCCGACAGGACCGACTTCGTCGCGCCCCAGAGAATCTCGCCCACGAGCACGTCCTCGAGGCTGAGCGGCGTGGCCAGGATCGCGTCGAACGTCTTCTGGTAGTACATGCGGACGAAGGAGCCGTACGACGTCTCGAACACGGCGGAGAACATCACGGAAACCGACACGAGGCCCGGGGCCACGAACTCGAGGTAGGACACCTCCCGGCCCTCCCAGAGCACCCGGCCGACGAGCATCCCGACCCCGGCCCCGAACGCGAAGAAGTAAAGGATCGGCTCGAGCATCGGGGGGAGCAGGTTCGTCCACCACGTGGCGCGGTAGACGAGGAGGTCTCGGTGCCACACCCGCCACGCCCGCCACGAGATGTTCCGGAGGAGGCCGAGCGCATCGGGCATCGTCAATCCCTCAGCGCGTGCCCGGTCAGCCTCAGGAAGACGTCCTCGAGGCTTCCGTGCCGCAGGATCGCCCTCTCGATGGGGAACCGGGAGCAGATCTCGCGCAGGACGCCTTCGGCCTGCCCGTTGGACGGGTAGACGAGGAGCCGATCGCCCGCCTCCTCGTGAGGCCACTCGCAGCCGGCCACGAAATCCACGGCCTCCCGGGGATGCCCGGTCAGCTCGACGACGTGAGGGGCGGCGTGCCGCGCCACGAGATCCTGCGGCGGTCCGCCGTCGAGGATCCGCCCGTGGTCCATGATGAGCACGCGGGTGCAGAGCTGGGCGGCCTCCTCCATGTAGTGGGTCGTCAGCAGGATCGTGGTTCCCGCGCGCCGGAGCGCCCGGATCCGCTCCCAGATGGCCTGCCGCGCCTGCGGGTCGAGGCCGGTGGTCGGCTCGTCGAGCAGCAGAAGCTTGGGGGCGTTGATGAGGGCGCGGGCGATGACGAGGCGGCGCTTGAGACCCCCGGACAGCTCCCGGATCCGGGCGTGGCGCCTCTCCTCGAGCTGGAGAAATCCCAAAAGCTCCTCGGCGCGGGGCAGCAGGTGCCTGCGCTTCAGGCCGAAGTAGCGGCCGTGGACGAGCAGGTTCTGGAGCACCGTGAAGTCGGGGTCGAGGTTGTCCTCCTGGGAGACGACCCCGATGGACGCCTTGATCGCGCGCAAGTGCTCGGCGAGATCGAGGCCGAACACCTGGATCTCGCCCGCGGTGGCCGGGGTGTGCCCGTAGAGCATCCGCACCGTGGTCGTCTTGCCGGCGCCGTTCGGCCCGAGGAACCCGAGGCATTCCGCCGGGGCGACATCGAGGTCCACCCGCTCGACGGCGACGAGCGAACCGAAGCGCTTGTGCAGCCCGCGCGCGTGCACGACCGGGGCCGCATCGGGTCGGGGGTCGTTGCCGGCGGCTGGGGAGGACATCTCCGGCTCCGGGGTCCTCGCGACGGAAGCTCGCCCCGCTCGCGCGCGGCGCGACGCGGGCAGCGGACCGTGCGATGGAAGGCGAGATTCTAGGCGAGCGCGGGGAGGTCGGTCAAAGCGGCTCGACACGTCCCGGGGCGCCTTCTATGATTCGGAGATCGCCCAGGAGCCACGATGACGCCTTCGGCCCGCGCGAGCCGTCTGCTGACCGTCGCCCTCGCAGGGCTCGCGCTCGCCGCGGAGGGCGAGGGGCCGCACCGGTCCGGGCCCTACGTCGCGCAGCTGCTCTTCTACGAGGTCCCCGAGGCGACGGTCGTGTATCCGGCGGGCCCGGGCGAGGACGCGGCGCGAAACCGCCTCTCCGCCATCCACCGCGCCCGCTACCTCGAGAGCACGTCCGGGATGAAGACGCGGGTGATCTCCGACGCGGAGGCCACCGAGGCGGACCTCTCCGGCCACGTGCTCCTCCTCGGCTGGCGGAACCGGCTCCTCGGCACCGGCAGGGCTCCCCGCCCGTTCGAGCGATCGGCGGCCGGCACGCGCTTTCTCGGAGTCGTCGAGCCGGACCCCGACGTGGACCTGATGTTCTTCCACCCGTCCCCGTACAACCCCGAACGCTACCTCCTGTTCTGGTCGCGCATGGATCCACCGAGGGACCGGTTCATGCCGCTTCCGATGGTCGGCTCCGACTGGGCCTTCTACCGGGACTTCAAGATCGTCCGGCAGGGGATGTTCCGGCCGGGCAAGATCTGGCCACCCGAGCGCGACCCGGACGCCGAGAAGGACCACGTGGAGGATCTCGCCTCGCTCCAGGCGAACGAAACCCGAAGGCGGGGGGCGCGCTACGAGCTCGTCTACGATCCCGCGAAGGTGAGCGCGGAGGAGGCCGAGGCCATCCTCCGTGTCCGCGAGGCCGCCCTCACCCGCGCGGCATCCGCACTCGGCTTCGCGCTCGACGGCTATCGCGCCACCCTGTTCGTCCACGCCGACACCGAGGCCAAGAAGATCCGGACCGGCGTGCCCGACGCCGCCCACGCCGTCCCCGGCCGCCGCGAGGTGCACATGACGCGCGCCGCGGCCCGATCGGCCTCGCCCCACGAGGAGGTGCACCTCCTCGCGCACGAGGCCTTCGGGCCGTGCGCGTTGACGAGCCTCTACGAGGGCCTCGCGGTGTCGGTCGAGGGGACCCACGCGGGAACGGACCTCGGGACCCGGGGCGCCCTCCTGCTCGACCGGGGAGCGCTGCCGGCTCTCCGCGACATCCTCGACGAGGAGAGGATGCGAAACGGGCCCGCCGAGCTGGCGATGCCTGCGGCGGGCCTGCTCGTCTCCTGGATTCGCGAGACGGGCGGGCGCGATGCGCTCGCCCGGGCCTACACCATTCCCGAGGGCAGCGTCGAGGCGCTCGCGAAGGCGTTCGGCCGCCCCGCCGGGGCGCTGGAGGCGGACTTCCGCGGCTGGGTCACCGAGCGTGCCGCCTCGCGCAGGAACGATGTCTCCTTCCTGAAGGCCGAGGCCGAGGCCAGGGACCGCCACCTGGCCGGAGACTACGCAGGCGTGGCCGCGGCGCTCGCGAAGGCGCTCGCGTTCAGGCCGGGCGACCCGCAGACCCTTTTCAACCTCGCCTCGGCGCAGATGCGGACCGGCGACTACCAGGAAGCCGAGCGGAACCTGAAGCGCCTGCTCGAGGCGCGCCTCGAGGGGCCCAAGGCCCACTTCGAGATCTTCGCCCACTACCAGCTCGGGCGCCTCTACGACATCCAGGGGCGCAGAGAGGAAGCGCTGGCGGAGTACCGCCGGGTGCTCGAGCTGCCCGACCGGCACGACGCCCACCGGCTCGCGCGCGAGGCGATCGAACGGCCCGTCACGAAAGAGCAGCTCCAGTGAGCAGGCGGCCGCACGGGGCCGGCGGGCCCGCGCGGCTCACGCCGGCGAGCGAACCGGCTCGGCTGGAAGCACGAGGGTGAAGGTCGTCCCCTCCCCTGGTTTCGACCGGTACCAGACGCTGCCGCCGTGCGATTCCACGATCATGCGCACGATCGGCAGGCCGAGCCCCGCGCCGCCCGACTTGGTGGTGATCCGGGTGTCGAAGGGCCGCTGCGCGAGCTCGGGCGGCAGCCCGGGACCCGTGTCGCTGACCGCCACCTGGACGCTGCCCTCGAGAGCGGTGGTGCGGACGCGCACGAGACCGCCCCGCGGCATCGCCTGGATCGCGTTGAGCACCAAGTTGAGGATCGCCTGCTGAAGCCGATCCGGGACGCCATGCACGGGCGGCAGGTCCTCGTCGCCCTCGAGCCGCAGCACGACCCGCGAGAGGCTGGCCGGGTACGCGAGCAGGCGCAGCACCTTGCGGCAGAGATCGCGGAGGTCCACGGGTCCCGCGTCCGGCGCCGAGCGGAGCATGCCCAGATAGTTGTTCAGGAGCTCGGTCAGCCGATGGGTCTCCTCCTTGATCGCGGACAGCGACTCGCTCACCGCCTCGAACGACCGCTTGTCCTTGGCCATCGCGGCGACGTACTGCTCGAGGACCGACGCGTTGACCCCGATGGAGTGAAGCGGGTTGCGGATCTCGTGCGCGAGGCTCCCCGCCAGGTGCGCGAGCACGGAGTAGCGGCCCGCCTCGAGCAGGTGGGTCTCGACCTTCCGCAGCATCGTGAGGTCCCGCAGGAACACGAGCCGCCCTTTCCGGCCGGGACGCACCTCGAAGGGAACCTCCAGCACGTGCACGAGGGCCGGCTCGCCCGCCGTCCCCACGAGCCTGAGATCGCGCTCGGCGGGAGCCGAAAGGTCGCCCTGCGACGGGAAGAGGCCGGGCTCCCGCTCGAGCGCCTCGCGCAGCCGCGCCTCCTCGTCTTCGGGGGCCGCCTCGCTCCCGTCCGAGCCCGCGTCGGCGCCCAGCATTCGGAGCGCCGCCCGGTTCCAGGCGAGCGGACGGCCGGTCGGATCGAGCGCCACCATCCCGTCCTCGAGCGCCTGCGTGAGCGTCGCCAGCAGCGCCTCGCGCTCTCGCGCGAGGGCGTCGAGGGCCGCGAGGCGGACGCCGAGCTCGCTGATCGCCGTGACGGTGGAGGCGAGGCCCGTTCCCGAGCCGACCCCCGGCAGCTCGAACCGCCCCTCGTAGCCGCGGGCCCGGTAGTCGCGCAGGGCCCGATCCAGCTTGCGGACGGGCCACCCCGTCAGCGCCGAGACCAGGACGCTTCCGGCGGCGACGACGCCCAGGAGGATCGTCAGCGGCCAGAGGTACTCTCCTGGAGGGATCTCGGGGGGGCGAAGCGGCGGGACGCGCGCCAGGAGGACCGGATCCTGCGACAGCCCCACGATCACGGAACCGAGCCTGCGGCGATCCGCGCCCGACCCCCCCGCTGCCTCGTCGTAGATGGGGAGCATCAGCTCGGTGACCGTCTCCTCCCCGTCCAGGCTCGGCCTGCGGGTCGGCACCTCGGCGGCGAGCAGCGACACGTAGCCGGGGTCCCGGTAGGCCAGGTCCAGCCACCTCGGGTCGCTCGCGTACTGGATGCGGTGGTCCTGGTCCGCCACGAACAGGTAGCGCACGGCCGGCACCGCCTTGAGCAGCGCGTGGAGGCCGCGGGCGATCGCCTCCTGGTCCCGCTCGCGCACCTCGGGCAGCTTGTCGCGGGTGAGCAGGAGCGAGCGCGCCACCTCGCTCGCCACGGGCTGGAGCAGGTGCTCGGTGGGCAGCGTCGCGACCTCGCGCTGCCAGCTCGCGGCGTAGCGATGGAAGGCGGCCCTCACCATGTAGGCCGCCACGGCCGCCGCGCCTGCGGTGAAGACGAGCTGGAGGAGGATGATCCGGACGGAGAGCGGGATCCTCACAGCCCGTACTTCTTCACCTTGTTGTGCATCGTCTTGAGGGAGATGCCGAGGATCTTCGCCGCGCGGGTCTTGTTGCCCGCGGTGTGCTGCAGCGTGCTGCGGATGAGTTCTCGCTCCGCGTCCTCCATGGAGCTGCCCACCGGGAGGGCCACCAGCGGGCTTTCGGAGGACGCCTCTTCCGGGGACGCTTTCGAAGAGACGGACGATGGGGCCTCCGTCAGGACCTCCGGCGGCAGGTGCTCGGGGAGGATCGGCGTTCCCCCCGACAGCAGTGCCGCGCGCTCGACAGCGTTCTTGAGCTCGCGGGCGTTGCCCGGCCAGGAGTGGGCGATCAGGCGGTCGAGGGCCGCTTGCGTGATGGCGGGCACCGAGGTCCCGGTTCTGCCGGCGTACTCATCGGCGAAGTGTCTATAGATTACGGGACTGTACTCCCGGAGCTCCCTGAGCGGCGGGATGGAGATCGTGAACACGTTGAGGCGGTAGTAGAGGTCCTCCCGCAGCTTCCCCGCCGCGATCGCCTGGCGCGGGTCGCGATTGGTCGCCGCGATCACGCGGACGTCCGCCTCGATGATCTCCCGGCCCCCGACGCGGCGAAAGCGCTGCTCCTGGAGAACTCTCAGGAGCTTCGCCTGGAGGACCTCGTCCATCTCGGCGATCTCGTCCAGGAAGAGCGTCCCCCGGTGGGCCATCTCGAAGCACCCGATCTTGCGCTGGAGCGCCCCGGTGAACGCGCCGCGCTCGTGACCGAAGATCTCGCTCTCGAGGAGGGTGGCCGGGATCGCGGCGCAGTTGAGCGCCACGAACTCGTGGCGCCGCCTCGGGGACAGCGCGTGCAGCGTCTGGGCGACCAGCTCTTTGCCCGTGCCGCTCTCCCCGGCGATCAAGACCGAAAGCGTGCTGGGGGCCACCTGCTCGATCTGGCGGAACACCGCCCTCATCTTCTCCGAGACGCCCCGCAGAGGGCCGAGCGCTCCCCGTTCCCGCAGCTCCGCCCGCAGGCGGCGGTTCTCGGCCATCAGCTCCCGCGTGCCGGCGAGCTTTTCCAGGAGGAGCTTGAGCTTCGAGGGCTCGACGGGCTTTTCCAGAAAATCGAGCGCCCCCAGCTTGATCGCCTCCACTGCCTGCTCGATCGTTCCCTGGCCCGAGAACACGATGACCGGCAGGGCGTAGTCGGCCTGAAGCCGGCGCACGAACTCCAGCCCCTCGGTCCCGGGCATCACGAGGTCGGTGATGACGGCGCTCGGCCGTGCTTGCTCGATCCGCTCCAGCGCCTCGTCGGCGGAAGCCGCGGTCTCCGCCGCGTAGCCCCAGGCCTGGAGCAGCCGCCGCAGCCCTTCGCGGGCCGCGGCCTCGTCGTCCACGATCAGAATGCGCTCAGCCGCCGGGTTCCCCACTGGGGGCCGGCTGGAATGCGTCGGTTCCGGGAAGGCCGTCACGTAACAACGCGCCGGTTAGCGTAACTTCGACATGACTCTCAGGAAAAGGGAAAGGACCGCGGAGGCCGTACCCAGGGCCAGGGCGAGGGTCAGGATCACAGCAGCGAGGAGGAGGAGATACGCCATCTCGAGATCTCCGGGGGACATGACCCGCGGGGTGTCGGACCGCAGGCGGCGGTGCTGCGCACGACCGGTTCAAGATAAATGCAACGGTTTTGCCAGGCAAGAGGCACCCCTCGCCCGATCGCGGAGCCTGTCCGGGGCGCGTATATTGGCGCGATCCGCGCGGGAAGACCGGAGGCGGCGTCACGCCATGGGATCGAGGCTGGATGTGCAGCAGGGGTGGCCGCGAAAGGGGCTGGCGTGCCTCCTTCGCCCCGGTTCCGCCGCCTGCCTCGCCCTCTGCCTGGCAGCGGCTGCGTGCGGGCGGGGCGGAGGGGACAGCGGGTCGGCCCGACCCTCCGACCCCGCGGCCGGGCCCGTGGGCTCGATCGAAGGCCGTTTCGTCGGCTCGGCCGCGTGCCAGCCGTGCCACCGGGAGATCTACGGCGCCTGGGATGGCAGCCGCCATCACGCCACGCTGCGGCTCTGGTCGGGCGCCGCGTCCCGCCCCCTCGGCGGCGTTCGGCTGCCCGACGGCTTCGAGGTCCACCCGTCGGGCCAGGTCCGTGCTCCGGGGCCCGAGGGAACCCCGGTCGAGGCGGAGGCCGCCTACGTGGCCGGAGGGAGGCACCGGGAGGAGATCTGGGTCCGGCTCGCCGACGGGCGGCTGCAGGTCTTTCCTGTGGCCCACGACCGCGATACCGACCAGCCGTTCGAAGTGCTCGCCGCGCTTCCCGGCGGGTCGAGGCCCGAGCCCGACAGCACGGATTCCTGGACACGGCTCGGCCGCAATGCCGACACGATCTGCTACGGGTGCCATGCGACCGGGTCGCTCGTCCGCATCGCCGGGGCGACGCCGGCGGGAAACGCGGTCCCACGATCGGCATGGCGAGAGGCTGGCGTCGGCTGCGAGGCGTGTCACGGGCCGTCGAGCCTCCACGTGGAGGCGGCGAACCGCGGCCGTCCCGCGGAAGCGCGGACGCCCGGCTTCGGTCGAACCGCACCCGCGGAGAGGGTCGCCGCCTGCGCCTCGTGCCACGCCCTGCGAGAACTCCTGTCCTCGCCCTTCTCCACCTCTCCCGCCCATCCCTACGGCAAGCTCCTGTGGGAGCGGGCCGACCCGGCGACCACGATGGCGGCGAGCGCGGAGTTCCGCGACCCGCTGTTCCCGGACCTGCGACCGGCCACCTACAAGCAGGAGGCTGCGGCGCTCGCCCAGAGCCGCTGCGCCACCGCGGGCGGGCTCCACTGCTCCCACTGTCACGACCCGCACTCCGGCGAGATCCGGCCCGAGGCCCGCGGCGACAGCTCGTGCCTGCCCTGCCACGCGGAGGTCGCCTCCCGGGGCCGCGCGCACACGCTCCACGCCGAGGGCGAGCCGGGCAGCTTCTGCGCCGACTGCCACCTGCCTCCCATCCTCCGGGGACCCGGCACGCGCCTCGCGCGAGACCATTCTCTGTCGAGCCCCGCTGCGGGCGAGGGGGAGGTGCCGGCGGCCTGCGCGGTCTGCCACGCGGGCCCCGAGCGAGCCCCGCAGGCGATCGAGGGCTGGAGGCGCTTCGGCCAGGAGAGCCGCGAGGTGGCACGCAGGACGAGGATCGCGCGGGCGATCGCCGCGTGGCGCGGCGCGGGCGCTTCGCCCGCGCCGGTGCTCGCCTCGATCCTCTGCGATCCCCAGGAAGGGTGGCTCATGCGGGCGTTCGCGGCCTCGATCCTCGAGCGGGCGGAAAGGGACGAGGCATCGGCGACCGACGTCGCCCGCTGCCTTCGCGAGGCGTTGCACGACTCGAACCCGGCCCTGAGGCGCACGGCGGCGCGGGCGCTCGGCGTCTGGGGCGCGGCGCAAGATCGCGACGCCCTGCTCCCGCTCGCCTCGAGCGACGATCCCTTTCTCGCCCTCGCGGCGATCGAATCGCTCGGCCGCCTCGGCGACGTCGAGTATGGCGCCCGGCTCACCGCGCTCGTCCGCCGGCCCGACGTGGCCGCCGAGTACCGCGCGCACTCCGCGATCGGCTCCGCCTATCTCTACGCGAGGGACTGGCCTCGCGCCGAGCGGCACCTGGCGCGCTCGATCGAGCTCCATCCGCTGCAGGTGCGCGCGCTGAACGACCTTGGAATCGCCCTGTTCAGCCAGGGAAGGGAGGACGCGGCGCGCGCCCTGTGGCGCCAGGCGCTCGAGATCAACCCCCGCTTCGAGGGGGCGAGGTTGAACCTCGAGGCCGCCGGCCCGGCCTCCCCCGCGCGCTGACAGCGTCGCGGCACGATGGCTCGTCGCACCGCTGTCATGAACGTCCTGTCCTCGTTCGCCTTTGTCGCCGCCGCTCGGCCGGCGGACGTGAACGTTCGAGCCGAGGCGGTCGTTGCCATGCACCGGAAGCGCCCCGACGCGTCCACGGCGGCGATCGCGGACGCCTTCCCTCGGCCCGAGGACGGGTGGTCGTTCAGCAAAGACGCCGGGAACGCAGATCCTGCCCCCTCCAGACTGGACGCGGACATGCTCGCGCGCCTCGACCGCGGCGGCCTCGAGCCCGCGAACTTCTCGTCATGCAGGCGAAAGCTGGAGCCCGGCCGTCACGGTCCCGGACCCCCGCTTTGGCCGGGGCGAGGCGGGGTCCTTGCCGGGTGACAGTCGGAGCTTTGCCGGAATGACGACGAGGGCGGCGGCTCAATCCGGGCCGATCCGGATCTGCGCGAGATCGCCGAGCTTTTCCTTGATGTAGCCCTTCAGGCGCGACAGCAGCCGTGCCTCCACCTGGCGGACGGCCTCCCGGGTCGTCCCGAACCGGTCGCCGAGGGTCTGAAGCGTGAGCGGGTCCTCGGAGAGGATCCTGAGGTCGAGGATGGCTTTCTCCTTCTCGTTCAGCCCCTTCCGGAACTCCGCGATGACGGCCTGGGTCCGTTCCCGGAGCTCGCGACGGGCCGCCTCCTCCTCCGCGGTCGGCCCCGGGGCCGCGACGAGATCGCCGCGCGTGCGGCCGTCCTCCTCCTCGCTCACGGGCGCGTCGAGGGAGACCTCCCTGGAGTCGAGCGCCGCCTCGACGTCCACCACGTCCCGCTCCGACACGCCGAAGTGCTCGGCCAGGAGCTTCGGCCCGACCTCGAAGCCCGCCGCCTCGAGCCTCGCCTTTTCCCGGCGGAGGTTGTAGATGAGCTTGCGGCGCGCGTTCGTCGTCCCGACGCGCACCAACCGCACGTTGTCGAGGAGGTACTTGACGATGAACGCCCGGATCCACCAGACCGCATAGGTCGGCAGCCGGACGCCGAGGCCGGGATCGAACCGCTCGATGGCCTGCAGGAGGCCGAGATTGCCCTCCTGGATGAGGTCGAGAAGGTTGTTCGCGGCGCGGCGAAACGAGAGCGCGACCCGCACGACCAGCATCAAGTTGGCCGTGACGAGGCGAAACAGAGCCTGCCGGTCCCCGCTCTCCCGGTACCGGCGGACGAGCTCGATTTCCTCCTCGCGCCCGAGCGGCGGGTACTTCCGGATTTCAGCGAGGTAGCGACGCAGCGGATCGACCGGGGCGAGAGCGCGGTCCCTCGCCGCGCCGACGGGCTCGTCCGCCGCAGGTTCGAGCCCGACGGCCTCCGCTTCGCCGCCCGTCCCCTCCTCCACGGGGTCGGCCGAAGCCTCACGTTCGAGGTCGGTCGGATCCGCGGGGCCCACGAAGGGCAGGTTAGCACGCGGGAGGGTGCGGCGCGGGCCGCCGGGCAGGCGTCTTTACCCGGACCCCTTCTTCGAGAGGTACGCACGCGGATTCACGGGCGCAGCGCCCCGGTAGACCTCGTAGTGCAGGTGCGGCCCGCTCGATCGGCCCGTCGAGCCCACGCGGCCGATGACGTCCCCCTTCCGCACGCGCTCGCCCGGGCGCACCAGCACGGCGCTCAGGTGGCCGTAGCGGGTGCCGAGTCCGTAGCCGTGAGAGAGGTGGACCATCCAGCCGTAGCCGGCCGTCCTCCCTGCCTGCACGACCACGCCATCCGCCGCTGCGCGCACGGGCTCCCCATGGGGCGCCACGATGTCGAGTCCGCGATGGAACTCCCGCTGACCCGTGAACGGGTCGTCCCTCCACCCGTAGCCGTCGCCGAAGTAACCGACCACGGGCAGCAGACTCGGCGTGGATGCGAGGAGCTTCACGCGTTCGTTCCAGGCCGCGTCAATACGCGCGAAGGACAGCTCGAGCGCTTCGGTGCGGTTTCGAAGGGCCGTGAGGTCCCCTCGGAGACCGAAATCTCCCGAAGCCGCGACGGCCTCCTCCGTGGCCCCGCCCGCGGGGCGCGGCAGCGGGAGGTTCTCGAGGCCCACGGCATTCGCGAGGCGAACGGCGGCGGCCTCGATCGCGCTCAGCTGCGCGCCGATCTCGGCGAGGGACGCGTCGTAGCGCGTCTTGTCCTGCAGCAGCCTGCGGTTTTCTCGCTCGAGGCGCTCGAGGTAGGCCGACTGCGCGCGCACCCTGAGAAGAAGATGGGGAGCCAGTGCCCCGGCCACGACCACGAGCCCGAGAATGGCCGCGCACGTCCACAGGAAGCCCTGCGACACATGGAGCTTGCGGAAGCGCGCGTGCGCGTGAGGAAGAATGAAGACCGTGTAAAACTTTCTCGGCATTCCTCCTCCTCCCGTCCTGCCCCCGGTCTCGACAGGCCGACCGCGCTGCGCTCGCTGAGGTGAAGTCTGCCGACGCTGGGTGGGCCCTGTGAGGGCCGATCGCGCGTGGCGGCAGAACCTAGCACGCGAGGCCGCCCCGGTCAAGCACGTTTCCGAAGCTGCCTGGAGCAGGTTCCGTGCCGGACGAGAGGGCCCCCCGCCGGAGCCGGGCCGCACCGGCGAAGCCGCCGGTTTCGGACCTGTCAGTGGAGAAACGGAGGCGAAGCTGCTGCCCCGGGGCGTCGGGCCGTGGCCCCGTGGCGGCAGCCGGAGGCTCGGGCGCGACGCGAGCTGTCAGTCCGGGTCCCGGCCCGCGAGGATGCGGAAGATCTCGAGGTAGCGCCGGCGGGTCCCCTCGACGACCTCCGGCGGGAGCGATGGCGCCGGCGGCGACTTGTCCCAGCCGACCTCCTCCAGATAGTCGCGGACGTACTGCTTGTCGAGCGAGGGCGGCGAGCGGCCCGGCTCGTATCGGTCCGCGGGCCAGAAGCGCGACGAGTCGGGGGTCAGCATCTCGTCGGCCGCGTACAGCAGCCCGTCGTCGTCCGTGCCGAACTCGAACTTCGTGTCCGCGACGAGGATCCCGCGGCGCTCCGCGTGCTCGGCAGCAGCCCGGTACAGGCCCAGGGTCGCCTCGCGCATCTGCTCGGCCGCTTCCTCGCCGGCAATCCGGACGACGTCCGCGTAGGAGATGTTCACGTCGTGACCCGTCTCGGCCTTCGTCGCCGGCGTGAAGATCGGCTCCGGCAGGCGCTCGGCCTCCCGCAGGCCCCGCGGCAGGCCGACGCCGCTCACGCTGCCCCGCTCCAGATACTCCCGCCACGCCGAGCCGGCGAGGTAGCCGCGCGCTACGCACTCCACCGGGTACATCCGGAGCTTCCGCACGATCATGGAGCGGCCCGCGAGCAGATCCCGATGGGCGTCAAGGGCGTCCGGCAGGGTCTCGAGGTCCGTGTCGAGCACGTGGTTCAGAACGATCCTCTGCGTGCGGCCGAACCAGAACGCGGAGAGTTGATTGAGCACCCGGCCCTTGTCCGGAACCGCGTCGGGGAACACCACGTCGAAGGCCGACAGCCGGTCCGTCGCGACGAGGAGGAGCGAATCGCCGAGGTCGTAGATGTCGCGGACCTTCCCGCGGCGGGCGAGCGGCACGCCGGGGAACTCCGTGCGGTAGACGACCGGCCGCTCCCTGTCGCTCACCTCGCCGCGCTCCGTCGAAAGCCGTTCATGCTAGGGCGGCGCCGATCGAGCTGTCAACGCGCGGCGGCCGACGAGGCCGACGACGATTGACTGGACCGAACCTTCGTGGGACGCTACTTCGACGACAACTGCGACGGGGTGAGAGAGGAGATCTGCCGGGGCACCTGCCGGGCCAACCTGCCGACGCCTGCGGAGATGATCTACACCTCGGAGAGGGCAGGGGGCGGTCCCCAAATCGTGTGGGACGGTATCGGAGTTGGGATCGCTTGGAGAGAGAGCGAACTCGTTCCGCTGTTGTTAGTTAGAGGTCTGCGGTCTATTTTCGCCGCCTGGACTCGGACGGCCACCCGATCACAGCGGCTGTGCGGCTAACAGGCCCGGACCGCTGGGTGGACGGCACCGTGAGTCTCGTCTGGACGGGAACCGAGTACGGGGTTGTCTGGAGCCAGTTCGACGGGGTCTCGCCCAACGTGATCGCCTTCGCTCGAGTTGACTCGGCGGGCAACCCGATCGGCACGGCGCGTGACGTCACGACCAGCCCACCTCCCACGAGCTGGACCCGACACCGCGAGCCGTCCGGTTTCTGAGGCTCGATCGGGAGGGCCGGCCGCTGGAACGGCCACGCGACGTGCCCCCCCCGGGGGCGGCAACCGGGGCTATGTCGTGGCCAGAGGGGATGTGTTCGGGCTTGCGTACACCTTGGCGGCGGACGACGATCTGTACTTCAGGCGGTTGGACCCCTTCGGTGGTTACGTGGGGTCTCCCGCCTTCGTCAGGGGCGGATTCGGCGAGCGCTTCAACCCAAAAGCCGCGGCCACGCCGTGGGGTTACGGGTTGGTGTGGTATGACAATGCGCCTCCTGAGAGGAACTGGTACCAGAAACTGGACGCGACGGGCACCCCAGTCGGATCCCCAGTCAAGACAGACATCGCCACCAGTTTTCCTTCGCGGCTCGTTTGGATCGGTCAGGACTTTCTTCTCGCCTACGATACCGGCAGCAGCCACCAAATCAGGATTTTCCGGTTCGACCAGAACGGCACGAGGCTCGGTCCCGACCTGCGTGTGGACGGTGATTCCACGGGTGCTGGAAAGGGAAATCCGGAGTTGACGTGGAGCGGGACCAAGCCTGCGGTCGCGTGGGGTGACACCCGCTGGACGGGGTCCACACAGGTGGCTGTCTCGCTCCAAACCTGCTGCGAGGACGTACCCGCACCCCCGCTCGTCCAGGGTTTGAACTTCAGCGACGCGACGACGATGGCCTGGACCGACAACGGCTCCGAACGCTACGACAGGGTGCGGGGAAACCTCGGAACGGTTCGGGATCCCGCCGGCGATTGGACCCCGAGCGTTCTCGACTGCAAGAACGACCGGACCACCGCGCAGGAGACGATCATGCCGGACCCTGCTTCCTGCGTCGGCGACTGCATTCCACCGTCGCTCTACTACCTGGTTCGCGCGGATTCGACGTGTTGGGCGGGAAGCTACGACGAGGCTGGCGGGAGCGGACAGCAGGCAGGCCGCGACAGCGGGATCGAGAGCTCACCGAACGCCTGCCCTTGATCGCAGCGGGCCGAGAGCGCCCGGGGTGCGGGGCTTCCGCGAGCGGCGAGCCCGGCAAGCCAGGGAGCTGCGCTCAGCGTCTGTCCCGGCCGCTCGGCACGCGGAAACCCAGCGGGGGCTGCTCCCCAGGCCCAGGGACGACGTTCCTATCGCCGTGACCGCGGCGGCGCGGCGCAGGCGGGCACGCGAGGGCGCCGCTCAGCGGACGATCGTCAGCTCTCGCGCCGAGATTCCGAACCGCAAGGGCAGCCGGCCCGACAGCTCCCCGTCGAGCTGCACGGGAAGATCGGGATGGTCCGTTCGAGCCTCGAGGGAGCTCACCCGCAGGAGCGCGACTCCACGCCGCCCGGCGTGCGCACCGCTCCACAGCAGCGGCAGCAGCCGCAGGGTGTCTCCCGCCGAGCGCAGCGACAGCGCGCACAGCTCGAGGGTGTCGTCCCCGAGCGAGACGTTCGGCGTCGGGCGCAGGAAACCACCGTACAGGCCGGCCCGGCCCAACACGAACGAGGTGCAGCTGAGCGTCGCGCCGTCTCCGGTCCTCAGACGCATCTCCGGGTACGGATAGGTGAACGCTCCCCGCAGGGCCCCGCGGACGTAATGGCGAAACCCGATCTTCCCGCTCACTTCGGCCTTCAGCTCGCGCAACGCCCACGAGTCGAGCCCGGCGCTCGCCATCAGCACGAACAGCCGGTCGCCGGCCTGTCCCGGCCGGATCGTGATCCTGCGCTCGGAGGCGAGCGCCGTCTCCACTGCACGCACCGGGTCGAGCGGGAGGTCGAGAACGCGCGCCAGGAGATTCATGCTCCCTGCCGGAGCGACCGCCAGGGCGACGGGTGCTCCCGCGACCCCGTTCGCGACCTCGTGGATCGTCCCGTCCCCGCCCACCGGGACGACGAGGTCGAAGCCGCGCTCCCAGGCCTTCGAGGCGATGCGCTCCGCCTCGCCCGGCCCGGTCGTGTGGACGACCTCGGGGGCGACGCCCCCGCGGGCGAGCGCCGCCCCCACCCTCTCGCCCGCATTCCGCCCCCGGCGGAAGCCCGCCGCCGGGTTGGCGATGACGAGGGCGCGGCGCGCCGTCCGGGGCATCCGGACTCCGCCGGGCCTCTCAGCGGGCGTCGTGGACGATCCGCCCGGCCACGATCGTCAGGACGGGAACCCCTCGGAGGGTCCAGCCGAGAAACGGGCTGTTCGCGCTCTTCGAGAAGAACCGCGCCGCGTCCACCGTGACCTCCCGCTCGAGGTCGAGCACCGTGACATCGGCGTCGGCCCCCGGACGCAGCGTCCCCTTCTGGAGTCGCAGGATCGCGCTCGGACCGACGGTGAACAGCTCGACGAGGCGGCTCAGCGAGACGTGGCCCGGGCGCACCAGGCGGTCGAGGCAGACCGAGACGGCGGTCTCGAGCCCCACGACGCCGAAGGGGGCCCGGGCGAACTCCACGGCCTTCTCGTCTTGGTGGTGGGGCGCGTGGTCGGTGGCGATGGCGTCCACGGTGCCGTCGGACAGCGCCTCGACGAGGGCCCGGCGGTCTGCCTCGCTGCGAAGCGGCGGGTTCATCTTGACGTTCGTGTCGTAGCCTACCGCGGCCTCGTCGGTGAGCACCAGGTGGTGCGGCGTGACCTCGCAGGTGATCCGGACCCCGCGCGCCTTCGCCCGGCGCACGCGCTCGACCGAGCCGGCGGTGGAAAGATGGGCGATGTGGACCCGTCCGCCGGTGTACTCGGCCAGGAGCGCGTCCCGCTCGACCACGATCTCCTCGGCGACCGACGGCCAGCCCGCGAGCCCCAGGCGCGCGGAGACCTCCCCCTCGTGGACCACGCCCCCGCAGACGAGCGAGGGCTCCTCGCAGTGGTCAATGATCGGCAGGTCGAACACGCGCGCGTACTCGAGCGCGCGCCGCATCAGGCGGGCGGAAGCGACCGGGTGCCCGTCGTCCGAGAACCCGCGTGCGCCTGCCTCGGCCATGTCCCCCATCTCCGCTAGCTCCTCGCCCTTCTGGCCCTTGCTGACGCACCCGATCGGATACACGGGGACGGCGCCGCGCTCCCGGGCTTCCTTGATGACGAACTCGGTCATGGAGCGCGAGTCGTTGGGCGGCTCGGTGTTGGGCATCGCGGCGACGCCGGTGAACCCTCCCGCGGCCGCAGCGCGCGTGCCGCTCGCGATCGTCTCCTTCCACTCCTCGCCCGGCTCTCGCAGGTGGGCGTGGAGGTCGAGGAAGCCGGGGCAGACGACGAGGCCCGTGCAGTCCAGGATCTCGCCGCCCCCGGGCGCAATGCCGGAACCGAGCGCCGCGATGCGGCCGTCTTCGATCAGGACGTCCCCGGGCGCGTCGAGGCCCGAGGCCGGGTCCACGACGCGGCCGCCGCGCAGCAGGAGCCTCACGCCTGCCCCCCCCGCGCGAGCAGGTAGAGCACCGCCATCCGGACGGCGACACCGTTCGCCACCTGCTCCAGGATGACGGAAGCCATTCCGTCGGCCACCTCGCCTTCGATCTCCACGCCCCGATTGATGGGGCCGGGGTGCATGACGATCGCGTCCGGGGCGGCGCGAGCGAGCCGGGCGGCGGTCAGGCCGTACAGCCGGGCGTACTCCCGGAGAGACGGGAAGTAGCCTCCCTGCATCCTCTCGAGCTGCACCCGCAGCATCATCACCACGTCCGCTCCCTCCACCGCCTCGTCCATCCGGTGGGTCAGCCGGGCGCCGAGGCAGTCCATCTCGCGCGGCAGCAGCGTGGGAGGGCCGCACAGCGTGACGTCGGCTCCCATCTTCACCAGCAGCAGCGTGTTCGACCGGGCGACGCGGCTGTGGAGGATGTCACCGATGATGCTCACCCTCAGGCCCGCGAAGCGTCCCTTGCGCCTGCGGATCGTGAAGGCATCGAGCAGCGCCTGGGTCGGGTGCTCGTGGGCGCCGTCGCCGGCGTTGACGATCGAGGAGCGGCAGTGGCGCGCCAGGAAGTGCGGCGCCCCGGCCTCGCCGTGGCGGATCACGATGAAGTCCGGAGCCATCGCCTCGAGGTTGCGCGCGGTGTCGAGCAGCGTTTCGCCCTTGACGAGGCTCGAGGCGGCCGGGCTGAAGTTGAGCGCGTCGGCCGACAGCCGCTTCTCGGCCAGCTCGAAGGAGGAGCGGGTCCGCGTGGACGGCTCGACGAAAAGGTTGACGACGGTCTTCCCCCGCAGGGTCGGGACCTTCTTGATCTCCCGGGTGCCGATCTCGGAGAACCCCTCGGCCGTGTCCAGGATCAGCGTGATCTCGTCCGGCTCGAGGGGCTCGATCCCGAGCAGGTGCGGACTGCGCAGCCTCACTGCCCTTCGCTCCCGGCCCGCGGAGCCCTCTCCGGGGGTGCGCGGACCACCAGAACCTCGTCCGCCCCGTCCGTCTCGACGAGCCGGACCTCCACCTGCTCGTCCTGGGACGTGGGCACGTTCTTGCCGACGTAGTCGGCCCGGATCGGCAGCTCCCTGTGCCCGCGGTCCACCAGGATGGCCAGCTGCACGCGCGACGGACGGCCGAGGTCCATGATCCCGTCCAGGGCGGCGCGGACCGTCCGCCCCGTATAGAGGACGTCGTCCACCAGAACGATCGTCGCGCCGTCCAGATCGAAAGGGATCTCGGTCTTTTTCAGGACCGGGTGGTAGGCGATGCGGGACAGGTCGTCGCGGTACAGGTTGATGTCGAGGATGCCGACCGGGGGCTCCTCGCCCTCGATTTCCCCCAGCCTCCGCGCGAGCCGGCGCGCCAGGGGAACGCCGCGCGTCTGGATGCCGACGAGGCCGAGCCCGTCGAGCGACTTGTTCTTCTCGAGGATCTCGTGGGCGATGCGAGCGAGCACGCGGTCCATCGAGACCGCGTCCAACACCCGCGCGGGGGAAGGCGGGGCCATCTTCATCGTCTCCTTGCGGCCTCTCCGGGCCGGCTTAAAGGATCCGATCGGCCGTGGGCATCCTAGATGAGGCCGGCAACGGCGTCAACCCTCGGCATCCCGCGTATCCCGCGTTGACCCCCCGCCGTGCCATTGTCTATGCTGGCCTGCCCACAGAGGCCCGGATGCCCCTCGACGTCTCCGCCACCGTCGTCCGCAACCTCGACCTCGGGCACGGCAACTTCCTGATGGACTTCGAGGCGCCCGAGGCCTTCGCCGCGATGCAGCCCGCGCAGTTCTTCATGATCGGCGTCCCGGGGGCCGAGGTGCTGCTCCGGCGGCCGTTCAGCGTCTGCGGGCTGCCGGGGACGTTCGAGGACTCGGCACCGAGCACGGTGCAGATCCTCTACCGCGTGCTCGGAAAGGGGACCTCGCTGCTGGCGGGGCTGAGGCCGGGTGCCACGGTCCACGTTCTCGGCCCGCTCGGCAGGGGCTTCGGGGCTCCGCGCCGGCCCGAGGCGGTCCCGGTCATCGTCGCCGGGGGGATCGGCTCGGCACCGTTCCCCGCGCTGATCGCCCGACTGCGCGGCGGGTTCCACGAGCCGATCGTCCTCTACGGAGCGAGAACGGCAGGCGAGCTGCCGCTGCTCGACTGGTTCCGGGCGAACGCCAGCGAGCTGTGGGTGACGACCGAGGACGGGAGCCTCGGGCAGCGCGGGCTCGTGACGGACCCTCTCGCCGAGCTTCTCGCGCGCCGCGCGGCACGGCTTCACGTGTACGCCTGCGGCCCCACCCCGATGCTCAAGGCGGTCGCCCGGCTCGCTGTTCGCCACGAGGTGCCGTGCGAGCTGTCGCTCGAGGCGCCGATGGCCTGCGGCTTCGGCGTGTGTCTCGGGTGCGTGGTCCCGACCCGGGAGCCCGGTTCGGACCGGATCCGCTACGAGCGCGTCTGCGTCGAGGGGCCGGTCATGGCCGCCGAGCGGCTCGCATGGTGATCCCGGACCTGACCGTCGAGGTCGGCGCGGTCCGGCTCAAGAACCCGATCCTGACGGCCTCGGGGACGTTCGGCTACGGCTTGGAGTTTCTCCCCTACTACGACCTCGGCGAGCTCGGGGGCCTGGTCACGAAGGGGCTCTCGCTGCGACCCCGGCTCGGAAACCCTCCCGAGAGGATCTGCGAGACGCCCGCAGGGATGCTGAACGCCATCGGGCTCCAGAACATCGGCGTCGAGGCATTCCTGACGGAGAAGCTCCCGGAGCTGAGGCGGTACGACACCGCGATCGTCGCCAACGTGTTCGGGGAGACGGAGGCCGAGTACGAGACCCTCTGCCGGAGGCTCGACGGCGCCCCCGGCCTGGCGGCGATCGAACTCAACGTGTCGTGCCCGAACACCGAGGCGGGCGGCATGTACTTCGGCAACGACCCGGCCGCCCTCGCCCGCGTGACGCGCGCCTGCCGGCGGGCCACGAGGCTCCCTCTGTGGGTCAAGCTCTCTCCGAACGCGGCCGACCTGGTCGGCGCCGCGCGCGCCGCCGAGGAGGAAGGAGCCGACGCCCTGACGCTCGTGAACACGTTCGTCGGCATGGCGGTGGACGTGGAGCGGCGCCGGCCACGGCTCGCCAACGTGACCGGGGGGCTGTCCGGGCCGGCGATCCGGCCGCTCGCCGTTCACATGACCTGGCAGGTGGCGCGGGCCGTCCGGATCCCGGTGGTCGGCATGGGCGGGATCATGACGGCCCGCGACGCGCTCGAGTTCCTCATGGTGGGCGCCGTCGCAGTGCAGGTCGGGACGGCCAACTTCGTCCGGCCCCGGGCCGCCGTCGAGATCCTCCGGGACCTGGAGGCATGGCTCGCCGCTCACGCGATCGGCAGCGTCCGCGAGGTCGTGGGCTCGATGGAGTCCACCGACGAGGGGCAACCGTGACGGGCAGCGAGCGGCTGATCGTCGCGCTGGACACGCCGCACGCGGACGCCGCGGCGAGGCTCGCCAGGGCGCTGCGCGGGCGCGTCGGAGGGCTCAAAGTCGGGCTCGAGCTGTTCGTGTCGAACGGCCCCGGGGTCGTCGGGAGAATCCTCGAGACGGGTGGCCTTCCCGTGATGCTCGATCTGAAGCTGCACGACATCCCCGCCACGGTCGCCGGAGCGACGGCCGCGGCGGCTCGTCTCGGCGCCTGCTGGGTCACCGTGCACGCGCTCGCCGGCGAGGCGGCGCTGCGGCGCGCCCGCGAG
>JBBIHW010000001.1:0-31157 GCA_037446795.1 Acidobacteriota bacterium | reverse complement strand
ACGAGGCTCGGGCTCAGGCCGAACGGGCAGTCGGCGGTGCACTTGCCGCACTGGTAGCACGCCCAGAGCTCGTGGGCGGCAGCCAGGTCCGCAGGCGGGCGGGGCGACTGGATCATCGCCGCGCCTCCTCCTGTGCGGTGGCCCGCGCGCCGAGGGCGTAGCCCTCGTCGAAGGCGCGCAGGTTCAGCTCCTCGGTTCCCCGGGGCACCGTGGCCGCGATCGCGTCGCGCGCCGCCTCTCGGGAGACGATCTCGGTGGCGCCGACCAGGAACCCGAGCGCCACCATGTTGAGGACGATCCGCCGGCCGACCTGCTCGGCGATCGCGGTGAAGCGCCCGCGGAGCACCCTCCGGCCCCGCTCCGCCTCGGAATCGAGCTCGACCAGGTCTTCTTCCGCGATGAGCAGCGCGCCCTCGGGACGCCGCACCCCGTAGGTCGCATAAGCCTGCTGCGAGAGGGCGACGACCACGTCCGGCGACACCACGTGCGGGTAGTCAATGTCGCCGTCGTCAATGACCACCTCCGCGCACGAGGCGCCGCCGCGCGACTCGGGGCCGTAGCTCTGGGCGAGGACGGCATTGCGCCCTTCGTGGACGGCAGCGGCGCGGCCCAGCACGATGCCCGCCAGGACGACCCCCTGCCCGCCGAAGCCGCTGATCCGCACCTCCGCGTGACCCTTCGAGGCCATCGGGCTACCTCCCGCCCCGCACGAGCGCCCTCCGGGGCAGCTCGCCGCGGACCAGCTCCACGAGGGTGGGGGCCCGGCGCTCGACGAGCTTGCCGACGACGATCTTGCCGTCCATGGTCAGGGCGCACTCTTCGAGGGGAGCGAAGTTCTTGACCTCGGTCCGATCCTGGTACGACCGCAGTTCGTCGAGCGCCTCGGCCTTCCGGTTGAACCGGCCGTAGTAGATCGGGCACGGCGAGAGGATCTCGACGAAGGCGAAGCCGACGTGCCTCAGGGCCTCCGCGATGGACCGCCTGAGGCGACCGAGGTCGAGCACCGTCCAGCGGGCCACGTACGTGGCCCCGGCCGCCCCCACGAGCAGCGGCAGGTTGAAGGCCGGCTCCAGGTTCCCGTACGGTGTGGTGGTCGTGCGGGCGCCGGGATGGCTCGTGGGGCCGTGCTGACCCCCGGTCATCCCGTAGTTGAAGTTGTTCACGCAGATCACGGTGATGTCCGCGTTGCGACGCGCTGCGTGCAGGAGGTGGTTGCCCCCGATCGCCACCAGGTCGCCGTCCCCGCTGAAGACCACGACCTCCAGATCCGGGTTCGCCACGTGGAGGCCGAGGGCGAAGGGGATCGCGCGGCCGTGGGTCGTGTGGAAGCTGTCGCAGTCGGTATAGCCGGACACGCGGCCGCTGCAGCCGATGCCCGACACCATCGCCAGCCGGTCGCGGACGATGCCGGCGTCGTCGAGGGCCTCGATGAAGGCGCCCATCGCCGTCCCGATGCCGCATCCGGGGCACCAGATGTGGGGGAGGCGGTCCTTGCGAAGCGCCTCCTCCACCGGGTGCTCGAACGCGCCCTCGAGCGCCTGCGGCGCCCAGCTCCGCTCCGCCGGCTCCTCCTCGCACTCCCGCGCGAGCCTCATGCCTTCCTCCATCAGAGGTCCTCGGGCAGGCCCTGGAGCCTCGCCCACGTCACCACGGGGCCGTCCGTGCACACGAAGAAGCGCCCCACGTTGCAGCGCCCGCACAGGCCCAACCCGCACTTCATCTTGTTTTCGAGCGTCGTCACCACGCGCTCGGGCGCGTAGCCCATGCGCCCGAGGGCGAGGAACATGTAGTGGAGCATCACCGGCGGGCCGCACGTGACCACGATCCGCCCCTGCGGGGCGAGAGCGAGCCTCTCGAACACCTGCGGCAGGAGGCCCACCTCCCCGTCCCAGCCCGGGCTCTCGCCTCCGGGATCCACGGTCCGGACCACGCGCGTCGCGGGTACCGCGCCCCACTCGCCCATCTCGTCCTTGTAGGCCAGGTCGGCCACGGTGCGCGCGCCGTTCAGGACGACGATCTCGCCGTACTCCTCCCGGTGATCGAGCACCCACTGCAGCGGCGCCCGGAGCGCGGCCATGCCGATCCCGCCGCCGACGAACGCCAGGTCGGATCCGCGCCACTCGTCCACCGGAAACGCAGTTCCATAGGGGCCGCGCACGCCGACGACGTCCCCCTCGCCGAGGCCGCGCAGCGCCTCGGTCACCTTGCCCACCGCGCGGACCGTGCACTCCACCGTCTCGCCGCGGGAGGGCGAGCTGGCGAGGGTGAAGACCGCCTCGCCCGCACCGAACACCGAGACGTGAACGAACTGTCCCGGCCTCCAGCGAAGCGGCCCTCCCCCGTCGGCCCGCTCGAGCCGGAACGTCCGCACGTCGGGTGTTTCGTCCCGATAGCTCGCGATCCGGAACAGGCGGGGCCGGAACGGGCTCGCGTTCCCGTTTCCCGGCGCCTCGCGGGAGAGCGACGGGGCCGAGGCGGGGTCAGGGGCCGGCATGCCGGGGCTCCTTTCCCTCGGCGAGGACCCGCTCGACGGTCTCCCGCACGTCGAGGCCCGCCGGACACAGGCGCACGCACCGGCCGCAGCCGACGCACATCGGGACCCCTCCGTGCTCGAGCGGGTAGCTGCTGAACTTGTGGAGCACGCGCTGCCGGTAGCGCGCCGCCTGGTTCGGGCGGGGGTTGTGGCCGGAGGCGTGCAGCGTGAACAGGCCGAAGGTGCAGCTGTCCCAGATCCGGCAGCGCCGCCCGCAGCCCGGCGAGCCCTCGTCCTGGATGTCGAAGCAGGAGCAGGAGGGGCACACGTAGGTGCAGATGCTGCAGCCGAGACAGCGCCGGCCGACCTGCTGCCAGGCCCGGGAGCCGAACCGCCGCTCGAGCCCTTCGGCGAATCCATGCGCGAGAGGGCTCCGGCCCACCGCCTCGGCGACCTCGCGGAGGCGAGCTCGGGCGCGCTCCCATGCCTCGGCGGTCGCTGGCGCCCAGCTCGCCGACGCCCCCGCCGCGAGCTCGGTCCCCTTCCGGGTGAGCGGCCGCAGCAGGAAGGCCCCGTCGCTCGGGACGAGGAGGAGATCGCCGCCTTCTTCGCCGTGGGGGCTCCCGCCCACCGTGGTGCAGAAGCATTCCGGGCGGGCCGCGTCGCAGGCGAGCGTGACGACCGTCGTGAGCGCCCGGCGCGAGGCGTAGGCCGGGTCGGCGCCGAGCACCGCGTCGAGCCGGACGAGCCCCGCGGCGTCGCACGGAGCCAGGCCGAACAGGACCTGCGGAACGTCCTCGCGCACCGGATCCTCGAGCCCCGGCTCGCCTCCGGACGACTCGTACCGGAACAGGGTCTCCGTCCTCGGGAACAGGAACTCCTTCGGCGACCACGCGGGGAATCCGGCGGGAAGCGCCAGCTCCTCGCCGGAGCGCAGCGGGCGAAAGGTCCACAGCCCCTCCCGCTCGGCGGGCGCCACGACGCGCGCGCCCGAGCCGACGAGCCCTCCGATCCATGCTCGCAGATCGGCCGCGTCCAGCGACCAGCTCCCGTTTCGATCGAAGGCGGTGCTCATGCGTGGACGAACTCCTGCGGATCCTCCGGACGGAAGGCGGCGAGGGGCGGCGCCGCGCTCGGGTCCTCCCCCGCGCGGTAGCCGAACCGCCGCTCCACCTCGAGGGCGAGGCGGCGGTTGAGGAGGTCGAGCCGCAGCCGCGCGGGGCACGCCCGCGTGCACTCGTCGCAGCCCGCGCAGCGGCCCGCGAGGTGATACGCCCGGATCGCGTTCCACGAGGCGTTCCCGCGCGGGCCGATGGACGCGGGGATCCACTGCGGCCGGTGGTGCTCGCTGATGCAGGTGCCGCAGTAGCAGAGCGGGCAGACCGCACGGCACGCGTAGCACCGCAGGCACCGGTCGAACTGCTCTCGCCAGAACGCCCAGCGCCGCGCGGGAGGGAGCCCTTCGAGGAAGGCGATCGCGGCGTCGCGCGGGTCCGGGGCCACCGCGCGCGGAGCGGCCGACCTCGCAGCGCCCGTCTCCACCCCATCGGCCGACACGGTGAAGTCGCAGCCCGCGGCGACCTCCCCGTCGCAGGCATGGCACTTGAGCGCGAGCCGGCCGTCCTCCTCGCGGACTCCCGGGCAGCGCACGCCGACCAGGACCAAGTCCTCGCGCCGGAGCTGCCCTTCCTGCTGCAGCCCGATGACCGCGCGCGCGTCGCAGGCCTTGAGGACGACCGCGACCTTCCCCGGGACGCGGTTCGGCCCGGCGAGGTACACGGCGAGGTTCGAGTGGCAGCGGTCGTTCCAGACCAGCGCGCTGGCTTCCGCGAGGTCCGTGGCGAGCAGCGGGACGGCGCGGCCGGGAAGGGTCGCCTCCCCGTAGCCGAGGAAGACGGTCACTCGGCCCTCCCCGAGGAGGCTCGCGGCGAGCGATCGCAGGTTGCGGCCGACCGCCTCCTGCTCCTCCGGCGACGCGGGGGGAGACGGGGCGGGGGGCGGCTCGGGGAGCCGGACCGGCTCTTCGCCGTCCCGGGGACTCCAGGCGTCGAGGGGCCCCGCCTCCCGCACGGCACGGGTCACCGTCTCGACCACGCGCGCCCAGCGGACCCCCTCGGAGGCGGACACCCACGAGACGTGGAAGCGCCGCGCGTCGAGGCCGACGAAGTCGAGCAGCGCCCGGAGGATCGCGAGGCGCCTGCGTGCGACGAGGTTCCCGTGGACGTAGTGGCAGTCGCCGGGATGGCAGCCGGACACGAGCACGCCGTCCGCGCCCTGCTCGAAAGCCTTGAGGACCTGCAGAGGGCTGACGCGTCCCGTGCACGGCACGCGCAGCAGCCGCACGTTCGGCGGGTACGCCCTGCGCGTCGTCCCCGCCATGTCGGCTCCCGCGTACGTGCACCAGTTGCACACGATGGCCACGACCACGGGCTCGAACCCCGACCGCTCCTCCCGCGCCGCGGGCGGCCCGATCTCGAGCAGGGTCCCGTTCACGCCGCCTCCCTCCGCGCGAGCGCCTCGATCTGGGCGAACAGCTGCTCGTCCGCGAACCCGTCCAGGTCCATCGCCCCGGTCCTGCACGCACCCACGCACGCACCGCACCCCTCGCACATCGCGACCCGCACGGCGGCCACCTGCCTGACGACCTTCCCTTCCCGGTCGCGGATCTCCTCGACGGCGACGGCCTTGTACGGGCAGACCCGGGCGCACTCGAAGCAGGCCATGCAGCGCGCCTCGCGGACGCGGGCGGTCGTCGGCTCGCGCCGCAGCTCGGTCCTGGACAGCAGCTCGAGCGCCTTCGAGGCGGCGGCCGAGGCCTGCGCCACCGTGTCCGGGATGTCCTTGGGGGCCTGCGCGGCGCCCGTGACGTAGACCCCCGCGGCGAGGGTCTCCACAGGCCGGAGCTTCGGGTGGGCCTCCTGGAAGAAGCCGTGCGGGTCCGTGGGGATCCGGAGGCGGGCCGCGAGGTCGCCCGGCGCGGGCGTCATCGCGGTGGCCAGGACCACGAGATCGGCCCGCACCTGCACGGGCTGCCCGGACAGCGTGTCCGCGCCGAACACCACCAGCTCGCCGTCGTGCGGTACCACGCGGCTCGCACGCCCGCGGACGTACAGGACGCGCTCCTCCTCCATGACGCGCCGGACGAATTCCTCGTACCCCTTTCCTCCGGCGCGGATGTCCATGTAGAAGACCGTGGCGCGCCCGTCGGCGACCTTGTGCTTGAACAGCAGCGCATGCTTCGCGGTCACCATGCAGCAGATGCGCGAGCAGTACGGCACGCCGCGGCGCGGGTCGCGCGAGCCCGCGCACTGCACGAACACCACGTCGCGCACCGGGCGCCCGTCCGAGGGCCTGCGGAGTTCCCCCTCGGTCGGTCCCGAGGCCGACAGCAGCCGCTCGAACTCCAGGCCGTCCACGACGTCCGCGTAGCGACCGTAGCCGTACTCCTCGAGCGAGCCGCGGGGCAGCAGCTCGTAGCCGGTGGCCGCGACGATGGCGCCCACCTCCCGCTCGAGGATCTCCGGCCGGGCGTCGTAGTCAATGGCCTGCCGGTCGCATGCCTCCGCGCACCTCTCGCAGGCGAGCACGCGGTAGCCGGTCGCCGATTCCTGCTTGGCGTTGAGGCAGCTGTTCGCGTCGAGGGTGTAGGTGGCGGGCACGGCCTGAGGGAACGGGATGTAGATCGCCTTGCGCCAGGACAGGCCGCGGTCGAACTCGTTGGGCACCGACACGGGACAGGCCGACGCGCAGTCCCCGCATGCTGTGCAGAGGTCGGGCTTCACGTAGGCGGGCTTCCTGCGGATGCGCACGCGGAAGGAGCCCACGTAGCCGCCGACCTCCTCCACCTCCGCGGAGGTCAGCAACTCGATGTTCGGGTGGCGCGCCGCCTCTACCATGAGCGGCGTGAGGATGCACTGCGAGCAGTCGAGCGTCGGGAACGTCTCGGACAGGCGCGCCATGTTGCCGCCGATCGAGGGCTGCTTTTCCACGAGCACGACCTCGTGACCTGCCGAGGCGATGTCCAGCGCCGCCCGGATGCCGGCCACCCCGCCCCCGATCACGAGGGCCCTGCGGGTGACGGGCACCCCCGCCGGCTCGAGCGGCCGCGCGTGGCGGACCTTCTCGACGGCGGCGGCGACCAGCCGGCACGCCTTGGCGGTCCCCGCCTCCCGGGACGGATGCACCCAGGAGCACTGCTCCCGGATGTTGGCCATCTCGCAGAGGAACGGGTTGAGGCCGGCCTGCGCCGCCGCCGCGCGGAAGGTCGGCTCGTGGAGCTGCGGCGAACAGGCGGAGACGACGACACCGGTCAGGCCGTGCTCGGCGATCGCTTCGGCGAGCAGCTTCTGGCCCGGCGCCGAGCACATGTAAAGGTAGTCGGTGGCGAAGGCGACCCCGGGCATCTTCCGCGCCTCGCCGGCCACGCGCGCCACGTCCACCGTGCGGGCGATGTTCTCCCCGCAGTGGCAGACGAACACGCCGATCCGCGCCACCTCAGGCTCCTCGCCCGGCGAGCTCCCCGCGACAGGGGGCGCGGCCCGCCGCGACCGCGGCGATGGCGTCGGCGATCTCCTCGGGATCGTGCAGCGCCCCTCCCGCGTGAGGGACCAGCGCGACGCGGCAGCGGTCGACGGCGCACCGCTCCACCTCCCGGACGATCTGCCCCAGGTTGATCTCGGGGACGACGAAGCCGCGCACCCGGGCCGACAGCGCCCGGATCCTCTGGTCCGGGAAGGGCCACACGGTGCGCAGCCGCAGGAGCCCCGCGGCGAGGCCGCGCCGCCGCGCCCGCTCGATCGCCCGCGTCGCGACGCGCGCGGAGATGCCGTAGGAGACGACGATCACCTCGGCCTCGGCGACCCCGCGCTCGTCCACGTCCTCGATCCACGCCCGGTTCTCCTGGATCTTGGCGACGAGCCGGCGCACGAGCTTGCCCTGCGCCTCGGCGGTCATGACCGGATAGCCGCGCTCGTCGTGGGTGAGGCTCTCCACGAACACGTGGTAGCCGTCGCCCGCCTTCGGCATCGGCGGGACGAGGTCCCTCGTCGCGCTCGGGTCGAAACGGTCGGGGGGCTCGGCCGGCGCCGGGCGGTCCCAGACCTCGAGCATGTCCGGCGGCGGGATGACGACCTTCTCGGTCAGGTGGCCGACCTCGGCGTCCGCCATCACGAGCACCGGCAGACGGAACCGTTCCGCCAGGTTGAAGGCGCGCACCGTCAGGTCGAAGCACTCCTGCGCGGTCCAGGGCGCGAGCGCGATGATCTCGTAGTGGCCGTGGGAACCCCAGCGGGCCTGCTGCATGTCGCCCTGACCCACGAGGGTCGGCAGCCCCGTGGAGGGGGCGGCCCGCTGCACGTTGCAGATGACCGCGGGGGTCTCGGTGATGATGCCGAGACCGAGGTTTTCCAGCATGAGGGAGAAGCCCGGGCCCGAGGTCGCCGTCATGACCTTCGCGCCGGCCCAGGCGGCCCCCAGGATCGCGGCGATGGAGGCGATCTCGTCTTCCATCTGGAGGTAGACCCCTCCGACCTGCGGCATCCTCCTCGCCATCCGCTCCGCCGTCTCGGTGGAGGGTGTGATCGGGTAGCCAGCGAAGAACCTGCACCCCGCGGCGATCGCCCCTTCGGCGAGCGCGTCGTCGCCCAGCATGAAGTGTTCTCCGGTCAGAAGGCCGCCGTCGCTCACGGGTTCCTCCCCGCTCCCGCCGGGCGAGCGCCCTCGGGCAGCGGCGTGGAGAAGATCGCGTACTCGGGGCAGAGGCGCGTGCACAGCTTGCAGTCCACGCACGCATCCGCGACGACGACGGGGTAGTGGAACCCCTTCGCGTTGAACTCGCTCGAGAGCACGAGCACGTCGTTCGGGCAGAACTCGACGCAGAAGCCGCAGCCCTTGCAGCGGTCCGGTCGGATGTGGACGGATCCGCGGACGGGCGGCGGCCTCCGGACGACCGGACGCCGCTC
The DNA here is from genome assembly GCA_037446795.1 of Acidobacteriota bacterium. Taxonomy (GTDB): domain Bacteria; phylum Acidobacteriota; class Polarisedimenticolia; order Polarisedimenticolales; family JBBIHW01; genus JBBIHW01. The sequence continues at coordinate 22,724 of JBBIHW010000001.1, read as the reverse complement.
GCGGCCCGCCTCTCGCGCCAGCGTCCCGAGCACCGTTCCTCCCTGCTCCGAGGCGCCGCCGGACGCGCGGCGCCGGGCTTCCCGCGCAGCACAAAGTGTGCCCGAGACCGGGCGTCTCCATCGGACGCCGTCGGTCTCGAATGGGGCCGACGCCGGGCGGAAGGCCGGGCGCTGCCCGGGCCGGCAGATCAGTCTCCGAGGCCGGCGTCGTCCCAGTAGGCGCTGAGGAGGATCTCGTCCTCCTCCGCCTCGTGGCGCCGCAGCCTCGCGACGAGCAGGCGCACGCGGGCCTCGATGGAGCGCATCTCGCGGGCGTGGGCCTCGCGCAGCTGCTCGACTCGAGCCTCGAGCTCGGCCGCCTCGGCGAGCAGCGTCGCGTGCTCGGTCGCGAGTTTTCCGAGCCGGAAGGAGAACTGCGGAAACGTGGCGGGGAACTCGCGGAAGAGCGGGCCTTGCTGTTCCGAGGCGAAGTGGGCGCGAAACGTTTCCGAGACGGCGGCGAGGCAGCCGCGCAGCTCGCCGAGGGATCGGAGCTCGGAATCGGCCCGCTCGCCGAGGCACGACTCGAGTTCGGCGACCCGCCGCATGCACTCCCGGTGCTCCTCGAGGGCGCGCTCGAACTCCCTCGCGAGGGCGCCCGATTCGATCTCGCTGTCGGCCATCGCGGCCCCCTGCTCCCGCGAGAGGATCCTACGCGTGGCGGCGGTCCCGAAAGCGGACCCGAACGCTCCCCGCCTGCGCGCAGGCTTCGCAGTCGGAGCCGACGGAAGGACAGGGGACGCCGTCCGCCTGGGCTTCGCCGCAGCAGCCCGTCTGCCGGAGGTCCAGGAGCGCTCCGCCGGCCGCCCGACGGAGGCCCGCGGCCTCCCTCGCCCTCCCCGGGCCGCCGTCGCCCGCGCGACGGGGCTCCCTCATCTGTCCCTCCGCGCGCGGCGCGCCGCCCCTAACGCAGCTCCCTCTCCCCGGCCAGGTGACACCGCAGGACGATCCGGTACGGCGGACGGTCGTCCCCGGCGCCGGATCGCGCCGGATCGAGCTCGTGTCGGAGCACGAGGCCTGCGGGATCGTCGAGGCGCAGCTTCGTCCCGGCGTGCCCGGCGGAAGCCGCCATGCGGTCGCGCGGCCCGAAAGCGGGAGCGAAGGCCCCGCGAGCGCCGCCTGCGCGCGGAGGCGAGCGGACGCCGCTCCTCTTCATCCCGCGTGGCAGCGTAGGCCTCCCCGCTCCGGCGATCAACACGGGATTCCGCCCGTTTCGGGGCGCTTCGCGATGCCACCCGCAAGTCGCCCGCCTGCCGCCGGTCCCACGGACGCGTCCCGCGCCTCAGATCGGAGTCGCCGTGCGGGCGCGCAGGAACTCGCTCTCGAACGCCGACCAGTCCTCCGGCACCTCGCCCATCTGCCGGAGGCGTGCGATCTCTTCCTGGTACCAGGCGACCACGGGGCCGCCGATCCTGAGCCCGGGGAGTTCCCGGGCGAGGTTCGCGGGCTCGAGCACGACCACCCAGCCGCGCTCGTACGGGCTCTCGCTCACCGGAGAGCCGTCGCGGGCGAGCGCCTCGTGAACGCGAACCACGCGCCCGCTCAACGGAGCCGGAAGGCGCGCCGCCCGGTTCCCGCTCCGAACCGTGAAGAGGGTCTCCCCGCGCCGCACGGCGGTCCCGCGGGCTGCCGCCTCGACGCGCTCGATGGGCCCCAGCGCCCGGCGCGCGAAGTCGTCGAGGCCCACCCGGACGTTGCCGTCGGGCTCGATCCGAGCCCAGGTGTGCCCCTCGGAGAGGAACACGCCGCCCGGGACCCGGTACTCGCCGCCGGGCGCCGCGTCGGCGAGGGCCGGGGCCACCAGCCGCACCGAGGGACGTCGCTCGCGCTCGAGGCGCGCCTGCCGCCGGAGGAGCAGTCTGCGGGCGAAGGCCACCAGCTCCTCCTCCGTGAACGGCTTCTGGACGTAGTCCACGGCTCCGTGCTGCATGGTTTCCACCGCCGACTCGATGGTCCCGTAGCCGGTGATGACGGCGATGTCCACGTCGGGCCGCAGGTGGTGCACCGCCTTGACCACCTCGACCCCGTCCATGCCGGGCATCTTGAGGTCCGTGAACACGAAGTCGTAGTCGCGCCGCTGGACGAGGCCGAGGGCTTCCGGGCCGCTCTCCACCGTATCCACGCTGAAGCCGGCGAGAACCAGGATCTTCCGGAAGCTGTCGAGGACGATCGGCTCGTCGTCCACGGCCAGGATGCGCGCGAGCGCGTCCGGCACCTCCACCCGCTTGAGGGTGGGCGCCTCCTGGGTGAAGTCCAGGCGGACGGAGGTGGCGAGGATGGCCTCCCGCTCCCGGCGCGCGCGCGCCTGCGCGAGGCGGCGCGCCCCGACCCGCACCAGGATGTCCACGACGGCGAAGCCGGCGAACAGGAGCAGGACGAGCAGCGCGGTCATGGTGGATCCCTCCTGGCGCCCGCCGGAGCGGTCTCGGCGAGGGCGGTTCGGACCGCATCGAGGAGCTCCGCGGCGTCGAACGGCTTCGCCAGCACGCTGGCGGCGCCCGCCTCGAGAGCTCGCGCGAGGCTCTCGGAGGTGGCGTAGCCGGTGATCACGACCACCGGCCGGTCGGGCCGCAGCTCGCGCAGAGCCTCGAGCAGGCCGATGCCGGACCTGTCGGGGAGCATCAGGTCCAGCAGGACGAGCCGACACGAGGAGGCCGCCGGGTGCGCGAGGGCGGCGGTGCCGTCGGCCGCGGTCGCGACCTCGTAGCCCGCTTCGGAGAGCACCCGCGACACGCCGCTCCTGACGACCTCCTCGTCGTCCACGACCAGAACGTCCCAGCGCGGTCGCATGGCGCGCCTCACGCCCGGGCGGCCGCGGCGTCGGCCGCGGCGGCAGGCGACGCCGGGGCGACCGCGCCGACGGGCAGCCTCACGGTGAACCGGCTTCCTCTGCCTTCCTCGCTCCACACCTCGATGGTCCCGCCGTGGGCGTTGACGATCCCCCAGGAGATGGACAGGCCGAGGCCCGTCCCGCGCGGCCCCTTCGTGGTGAAGAAGGGCTCGAAAACGTGGGGCAGGTCCGAGGCCGCAATCCCGCGCCCGGTGTCCTCGACGGCGATCTCGACCCCCGGCTCCTCGCCCGCTGCCTCCGCCCAGTCCCACCGAGACCAGTGACAACCGTTGCGCGTGCACCACAGGACCCGGCCTCCCTCCACGGTCGAGACGGCGAAGGCCGGAGCGCCGCAGCTGTCGCAGCGGACGTCCGGAACCACGAGCGCGGTCCGGCAGCGCGGGCACTCGAAGCCGGCGAGGACGCCCTCCTCGCACGGCGCTCCGGCCCTGTGGTTGAAGCGCCCGTAGGTCGGGTCGAGGTGGTAGGCCGCCTCCTGATCTCCGCACCTCCGCAGGACGCGGATGGACGGAAGCCCCCCGATCCTCCACGCGACGTCCAGGAGGTCGCATCCCTTCGGGCACCGCGCCGAGCGGATCGGCCGATTCCCCCGGGGCGGCAGCCGCACGAGCCGCGTGGACACCCGGATCGTGCCCCCCTCCTCTCCGATCGCGTCCGCCGCGTTCACCAGCAGATTGACGAGCACCTGCTGGATCTGGTTGGCGTCCGCCGGAACCGCGGGCAGATCCTCGGCGAGGTCGAGGGCGAGGCCGACGCGGTTGAGGGCGAGCTGGTTCATCAGGATCCGCGCCGCCCGCCGGGCGACGTCGTTGAGATCGGCCGGGACGCGGCGGGGCGGGGCCGGGCGGGCGAAGTCGAGGAGTCCTTTCACAATGTCCCGACAGCGCTTCGTCTCGCGGACGACGACCTCGAGATCCTCCCGGAGGGCGGGGTCCGACTCGCATCGCTTGAGCAGGAAGGAGGCGTAGGTGAGCACGCCCGTCAGAGGGTTGTTGATCTCGTGGGCCATCCCCGCCGCGAGTCGCCCCACCGACGCCAGCTTGTCCGCCTGGGTGAGCTGGCGCTGCGCCTCGGCGAGCCGGACGGTCATCTCGTTGAAGGACCGGGCCAGCTCGCCGAGCTCGTTGCGCGCGGCCACGGGGACGGTGGCGGTCAGGTCGCCCTCGGCCACGCGTCGCGTGCCGGCGGCGAGGGCCCGGACGGGCTTCAGCACGAGCCGGCGGATCAGCCACCACAGGATGAAGGCGCTGGCGGCGATCGCGACCGCGGCCAGCGCCGCCATGCGCCGCTGGCTCGAGGCGATGTTGCGGTCCACCTGAGCGAGCGACACCGTGACGTCCAGGACCCCGAGGACGGTGTCCTCGGGGTCGTGGGCGTGGCAGGAGGCCGTCCAGCAGCTCGGCTCGTTCTGGACCGGATGGATGATCCCCAGCAGGCGCTCGCCGTCGGGACCGCGGAAGATCCGGAATCGCGCCGGGGTCGGCAGGCGCTCCAGCGGGCGGTCCTCGGCGTGGCACGCGTAGCAGGCCTCGGCGCGCTTGTCCACGGCCCGGCCCGTCTCGGCAGGGTCGGAGGCGAACACGATGCGACCTTCCTTGTTGTACACGCGCACGCTCTGGATGCCTTCCTGGCGGCCGAGGGCCTCGATCTGGCGGCGGAGGCGGTCGCGGCGGTTTTCCAGCATGTCGTCGTGCGTCGCGGTCTTGATCGTCGCGCCGAGCTGGTCCGCCACGCGGTGGAGCTCCCCGGTCAGAGCTGCGCGGTGAGCTCGGAGCACGAACGCGATCATCGCGCCCAGGGTGAGAACGCTGGTCAGCGCCACGCCGAGGACGACCTGGGTCCCGAGCCGCGAACGCACCACTAGACCTCCACGGGCTCGGCGACCGGGCGGGCCGTCTCGGCCCGCCTCCCGGGCGTCGTCGCGCCGCGCTCGGGGAAGACGGGCAGCCACCGCGCGGCGAACGCGAACAGGGCAAAGCCGAGCGCGACGAGCCCGAGAGAGACCAGGACCTCCATCACCGAGGGAAGGTATCGGGCCCCGGCAGCTGCCTCCATCCCGGTCACGCTCACGTTCAGGCGGTTGGCGACGAGCCCGAGCACCGCCAGGAACGCCGCGACCACGAGCCCGCGGCCGCTCCGGCGCACGCGCGGGAGGGCGAGCAGCCCGACGGGCAGCAGGACGCCCAGGGCGAGCTCCACGGCGAACATCGCCTCCTCGTAGCCGGGATCGGCGAAACGCGCCAGCGCCCCGGCGCGCCGGAGAACGATGAGGCGGAGCAGGCCGTAGACCCCGAGCACGACCGCCATCGCCCGCGCGAGGGGCTCGAGCAGATCCATTTCGAGCTCGCGGCCGAAGGCGCGCCCCGACAGCCACGACTCCAGAACGACCATCCCGAGCCCCGCTCCGACCGCGGACATGAAGAAGAACAGGGGCAGCAGGGGCGTGTACCAGAGCGGGTGGAGCTTCTCCGGGACGATCAGGTAGAGCGAGCCCAACGAGGACTGGTGCAGCGTCGAGAGGATGACCCCCGCGATCACCAGCGGCGTCGAGACGGCGCGGAGGACGCTCCCGAGGGTGTGGAGGCTCAGTCTCTCGAAGACGACCGGCGCGAACTCGAAGGCGAGCACGGTCGTGTAGAGCATCACGCACCAGGCCACCTCGAACATGACCGAGTGCGGATTGCGGAACACGAGCGGGTGCCGGATGCGCCACGGCTGCCCCAGGTCGAACAGCAGGGCCACGATCACGAGCAGATAACCGAGCAGCGCCGTGAGCACCGTGGAGCGGAGGATCGGCTCGAAGCGCCGGAGGTTCAGCAGGTGCACGACGGCGGTCAGGGTGAACGCACCGGCCGCGAGACCGACGCCGCACAGGACGTCGAAGCCGATCCAGAGGCCCCACGGGAAGCGGTCCGACAGGTTCGTGACCGCGCCGAGCCCGAGCCCGAACCGCAGAACCGTGGCCACGGCGAAGGCCGCGACCACCAGGGCGAACACGGCGCGCCAGAACCTGACGGCGCCCGGCGGGTCGGACGCGGGCCGCGCGGCGTTCACGGGGCTGCCTCCCCGTCTCCCGGAGCGGGCCGCTCGTCCAGGTCCGCCTCGCGCGGCTCGCCCTCCGCGGCCCGCACCTGCTCCCGGCGCCTGGTGATCCAGAACAGCCCGTAGAGAAACACGCCGGCGAGAACCACGAAGTCGGGGATCTTGGACAGGACCTGCCACGTCCGGAGCGGAAGCGGCTCTTTCGGCAGGCCGGCGGGAAACCCGAGCCGCTCGAACGGGACGCTCGAGAGCAGGAGGACGGAGGTCCCGCCCGCCTCCTCGGCGCCGTAGACGCGGTTCACGTAACGGCCGGGCTCCGAGGCGATCCGGGCTCGCGCCTCCTGCAGCAGCTCGTCCCGCCGGCCGAAGAGCGAGGCGCCGGTCGGGCAGACGGCGGCGCACGCAGGCGCGAGCCCCTGCTCGAGGCGGCCCGCGCACAGCACGCACTTCCCCACCACCGGCACGGGCCGGTCCCACTGGTACTTCGGGACGCCGAACGGGCAGGCCATGATGCAGTAGCGGCACCCGATGCACCGCTTCGGGTCGTAGACGACGGGCCCGGCCTCCGTCTTCGAAAGCGCGCCCACGGGACAGACCGACACGCACGTCGGCTCGAGGCAGTGCATGCACAGCCTGCGCACGTACTGCCCCTCGCGTTGCTGCACGACGGTCCAGGTGTAGGCCGTGGTCCGCTCTTCGACCGGGAGCGGGAGCCCGTTGGCCTCCTTGCAGGCAGCCTCGCAGGCGCCGCATCCGACGCAGAGGGTGGCGTCGATCAGGAGTCCGGCGCTCACCCTTGTTCCCCCTGGACGTGACAGACCTCGCACGCCCCTCCGTCTCGCGCCGAGAACGCCTTTCCTCCGTCGTGACAGGCGCCGCAGGAATCGCCCGCCTCCATGCGCGCGTGGCTCGTCGTGCGAACGGGCCTGAGGATCGGGAACAGCGCCGGATGGCAGCCGAGGCAGGCCTTCGGCTGGAGCGAGACGTGGCTGTCGTGGCGGAACACCACCCGTCCGGGCGACTCCGGATTCCCCTCGAAGACGATCGCGGCCGGCAGGCGCCACCTGGCAGGTTCCCCCGCCGCGCCCGCCGCCAGAGCGGCCGCCGCGATCCCCGCCACGAGCGGAGCCACGAGAGCGGGCCGGCGCACCGTCGCAGTCCTCCTCCCGAGCTGGCGAGGTCGCAACAAGCGTGCCCTGAGCGAGAAGCTGTCTGCCCGGAGAGGCCGCGAAGCGGCGCCGATCGCCTCGGACCTGTCCGATACCGGAAGAGGGCCGGCGCGCCCTGCCGGGCTCGCGCGCGCTCCGCAAACAGACGGCCGCCGTCCGAAAGGGAGCAGGATGGGCTCCGCTGCCCGCCGGGTCCGCGGCCCGGATCCCGGGCCGGCGCCCCGCGGCCTGCGGGCCCGAAAAAAGCGCGTCCGCCCCGGGCGAATCGCAATGTTTGCGCCGCGCGCGGCCGACCGGTGCGGCGGAAGGCGCGTCCGGCCTGGCTTCGATCGTGCACCCGGTCGTCCCGAGGGCAGCCCGAGCGCTGCGGGAGGGAGTCTCGTGCCGGCACCCCGTCGGATCACCGTGGATGGAAACGAAGCGGCCGCCTCGGTGGCCTATCGGCTGAGCGAGGTCATCGCGGTCTATCCCATCACGCCCGCGTCGGCCATGGGCGAGGCGGCGGACGAGTGGTCGGCTCGCGGGATGCGCAACGTGTGGGGAGCCGTTCCCGAGGTCGTCCAGATGCAGTCCGAGGCGGGTGCCGCCGGGGCCCTTCACGGAGCGATCCAGGCGGGATCGCTCGCCACGACCTTCACCGCCTCGCAGGGACTGCTGCTCATGATCCCCGATCTCTTCAAGATCGCAGGAGAGCTGACGCCGCTCACCCTGCACGTCGCCGCGCGCACCGTGGCGACGCACGCGCTCTCCATCTTCGGGGACCACTCGGACGTCATGGCCTGCCGGCAGACCGGCGTCGCCATGCTCGCCTCGGCGTCGGTCCAGGAGGCGCACGACCTCGCGCTCGTGGCGCACCTCGCGTCGCTCCGCTCCCGGATCCCGTTCCTGCACTTCTTCGACGGGTTCCGAACGTCGCACGAGATCACGAGGATCGAGGAGCTCTCCGACGAGGATCTGCGCGCCCTCGTCCCCGAAGAGCTCGTCCACGCCCACCGCGAAAGGGCGCTGACACCCGACCGGCCGGTGCTGCGGGGGACGGCGCAGAACCCCGACACGTTCTTCCAGGCGCGGGAGGCCGCGAACCCGTACACCCTCGCCTGCCCCGGAATCGTTCGGGCGACGATGGAGGAGCTCGCCGCGCGCACGGGCCGCGCCTATCGCCTCTTCGACTACGCCGGCCACCCCGAGGCGGAGCGGGTCGTCGTCGTCATGGGCTCGGCGGCCGAGACCGCCCGGGAGACCGTGGAGCACCTCGCCGCCCGGGGGGAGAAGGTCGGGGTCGTGCAGGTCCGCCTGTTCCGGCCCTTCTCCGTTCCGGACTTCGCGGCCGCCCTCCCCCGATCCACCCGGGCCCTCGCCGTGCTCGACCGGACGAAGGAGCCGGGCGCCGTCGGCGAGCCGCTCTACCTCGATGTGGTGGCCGCCGTGCGGGAAGCCTGGGGCTCGGGCGTCCTGGCCGGCGAGCGGCCCCCGACCGTCGTGGGCGGCCGCTACGGCCTGTCCTCGAAGGAGTTCACCCCCGCCATGGTCCGCGGCGTCCTGGAGGAGCTTCGCCGGGACGCGCCGCGAAACCACTTCACGGTCGGGATCGTGGACGACGTCACCGGCAGCTCGGTGCCGTTCGACCCCGACTTCGACATCGAGCCCGCCGGCCGCTTCCGCGCCCTGTTCTTCGGGCTGGGCTCGGACGGAACCGTAGGAGCCAACAAGAGCTCGGTGAAGATCGTCGGCGAGGCGACGGACCTCAACGTCCAGGGCTACTTCGTCTACGACTCGAAGAAGTCGGGCGCGGTGACCGTGTCCCACCTCCGCTTCGGCCGCGAGCCGATCCGCTCCCCCTACCTCCTCCGGCGGGCGGAGCTTGTCGCCTGCCACCAGTTCCCCCTCCTCGAGCGCCACCGGGTGCTGGAGCGGGCCGAGCCCGGGGGCAAGGTTCTTCTCAATGCTCCCTATCCTCCGGAGAAGGTCTGGGACCACCTGCCTCGGGAGGTCCAGGAGGAGATCGTCGCCAAGCGGTTGCGGTGTTCGTGGTGGACGCCCACCGCCTCGCCCGAGAGGTGGGCCTCGGCGGGCGCATCAACACGATCATGCAGACCTGCTTCTTCGAGCTCGCCGGGCTGCTTCCGCGGGAGGAGGCGCTCGCCCGCATCCGAGAATCGGTGCGCCGGAGCTACGCGAGATCCGGAGAGGACACCGTGCGCCGCAACCTGGCTGCGGTGGACGCGGCCCTGTCCCACCTGCACGAGGTCCGCATCCCGGACCGGGCGACCTCCCCGCGAAGCCGGTTGCCGGTCGTTCCCGCCGAGGCGCCGGACTTCGTCCAGCGCGTCACGGCCGCGATGCTCGCCGGTCACGGGGACGACCTTCCCGTCAGCGCGTTCCCCGTGGACGGCACCTGGCCCGTCGGCACCTCGCGCTGGGAGAAGCGGGGGATCGCCCGCGAGCTGCCGGTCTGGGAGCCGGCCCTCTGCATCCAGTGCAACAAGTGCGCGCTGCTGTGCCCTCACGCGGCGATCCGCGCGAAGGTCGTCCCGCCGGAGGCTCTCGAGGGCGCCCCGGAGGGGTTCAGGACGACCGCGTACGAGGGCCGCGACTTCCGCGGGTGGTCCTACGCGCTGCAGGTCGCTCCGGACGATTGCACCGGCTGCGCCCTGTGCGTGGCCGTCTGCCCGGCCCACGACAAGCAGGAACCGTCGCGCAAGGCGCTCCGCATGGAGCCGGCCGCGGCGCTGCGCGAGGGGGAGCGGCCGAACTGGGACTTCTTCCTCGGCCTCCCCGACCCTCCGCGGGAGACGGTGCGGCTCGACGTCAAGGGATCGCAGTGGCTCGAGCCGCTGTTCGAGTTCTCGGGGGCGTGCTCCGGCTGCGGCGAAACACCCTACCTCAAGCTCCTGACCCAGCTGTTCGGCGACCGCCTGCTCGTCGCCAACGCCACGGGCTGCTCCTCGATCTTCGGCGGAAACCTGCCGACGACCCCCTGGTGCGCGAACCGGGAGGGCCGAGGGCCGGCGTGGAGCAACTCCCTGTTCGAGGACAACGCCGAGTTCGGCTTCGGGTTCCGGCTGGCCGTGGACAGCCTGGCCGGGCAGGCCGCGCAGCTTCTGGTCCGGCTGTCCCCGCACGTGGGCGAGGCGCTCGCCCGGGCGATCCTCGAGACCGAGGCCCGCAGCGAGGCGGAGGTCGCCGCGCAGCGGGAGCGCGTCGCCGAACTGAAGCGCCGCCTCCGGGGGGCCGAGCTTCCCGAGGCGAGGAGGCTCGAGCGAATCGCCGACTGGCTCGTGCGGAAGACGGTCTGGATCGTCGGCGGGGACGGATGGGCCTACGACATCGGCTTCGGCGGGCTCGACCACGTGCTCTCGACCGGCCGGGACGTCAATGTCCTCGTGCTGGACACCGAGGTCTACTCGAACACGGGCGGCCAGCAGTCGAAGGCCACCCCGCTCGGCGCCGCGGCCAAGTTCGCGGTGACGGGGAAGCGGACGCCGAAGAAGGACCTCGGCCTCATGGCGATGAGCTACGGCCACGTGTACGTGGCGCAGGTGGCCCTCGGCGCCAAGGACGCCCAGACGGTGCGGGCGCTCGTCGAGGCCGAGACCTACCGAGGTCCCTCGCTGGTGATCGCCTACTGCCCGTGCGTCGCCCACGGCTACGAGCTCGTGCACGGGACCGAGCAGCAGAAGCTCGCCGTGGATTCGGGGATCTGGCCGCTCTACCGGTTCGACCCCCGCCGCGCGGAGGCGGGCCAGCCGCCGCTCGTGCTGGACTCCCCCGCTCCCAGGGTCCCTGTCGAGGGGTTCCTCCGCCGCGAGGGACGCTTCCGCGCCGTCGGGGAGGCGGGCCCCGAGGCCGCGCGGAGGTTCGTCGAGGCGACCCGGAAGATCGTGGAGCGGCGCGCGGCGATCCTGCAGCACCTGGCGAAGCTCTCGGTCGCGAGCCCGCCGACGAGGGGTTCCGTGGAGCGACCGGGGAGGGTCCGAGCGGGAGCATAGCCCCCCTCTGGTCCCGGGTCGCTGCTCTCTGCTAAGGTCGGCGCACGCTGGGTTCGGACGGACCCCATGCCGCACCGGCGGGGGCGCGGGAGGGCCTTCTCGATGAGTCGCGTCGCGGTTCGTTACTGCGCGTACTGAGTCTCCTCGCTCCACGCCGCCCGGGTGGCGGCGCGCATCCGGCGGGAGCTCGGAGCGGAGGTGGACATGGTCCACGGTCGCTACGGCGAGTTCAAGGTGCTCGTGGACGGGGAGCCGATCGTGGACGCAGGAGCGCTCGCCTTTCTCGGAGTCCTCCCCTCCGCCAGGAGGATCCTCGAAGCCGTCCGCGCCCGCCTGTCGGCCTGACAGCCTCCGGCGAGACCCGTCGGGAAGTCGGTCTCTCGCCGCCCGGAGAATGCCGCCGGGATCGCCGCGGACCGGGGCGGGAGCGTCGCTACGGTCTCTCCCACGGAGGAACCCAGCTCTCCTCGGACCGAGCGGGGTCCTCCAGCTCCTCCGGATCCCCTTCCAGCGGGCGATCGAAGGCATAGGGCCTTCCTTCCATCAGCGGAACCGCGCCGAAGGCGAGGTCGAGGCCGGCCCAGTAGGCGAGGAACGCCGTTGCCGTGACCCCGACCGCACCGCGCTCGCCCAGGAACGAGAGCGCGATGAGCGCCGCCGCGGTCAGGATCGCGGGCGGGTAAAGGACGAACCGCAAGAGCTGGGCGTGGGTGCGTCCCGTGCCGGCCACCGCCATGTCGCGGCCGAAGCGGCCCAGGGTGAAGCCCACGGAGACGCCTGCGAGGAGCACGAACCCCTCCAGCCAGCGCAGTCTCTCCTCCTCGATCCCGCCGAGATCTCTCCAGGGCGCGGCCATGAGGTAGAGGACCACGATCCAGGCGCCGAGCCAGATCCCGCCGGCCAGCCGGCGCGTCCACGCGGACCGCCGACCTCTCGCGCGCGTCGCCATGCCGAACGCTCCCCCGGAGGCGTCGCGGGACCCCGATCAGAATAAGGTAGGGACCGAGCTCCGCTCGGCACCGTCGGGCGTTGCCCCTGTGCAACGCCACGGCTCGTCGCGCGGAAACGCCGCCCTCGCTATGCTTCGCGTGCGGACCTCGAACGGAGGACGCCTTGGGCGACCCCGCCAGGCTCTGGATCGAGGGGCCGGCCGGCCGGCTGGAGGCGGCTTTCCGGCTCGCCCTGCCGGCTCGCGCTGCGGCCGTCCTCGCCCACCCGCATCCTCTCTTCGGAGGCTCGCTGCACAACCCGGTCGTCTTCCACGCAGACCGCGAGCTGAACCGTGCGGGGTTCCTGACCCTGAGGTTCAACTTCAGGGGCGCTGGCTCGAGCGACGGGCTTCACGACGAGGGAAGGGGCGAGGTGGACGACTTGGCGGCGGCGGCGGCGTGGCTCCGGAGGATCGCGCACGGGCTCCCCCTCCTCCTCGTCGGCACGTCGTTCGGGGCCTCCTGCGCGATCCGCTACGCGGCGCGCGAGCCTGCAGCCAGGGGCCTCGTGGCGCTCGGCTTGCCGCTCCGGTACCTGCCTCACGAAGAGATCCGCAGGACGTCCCGGCCGCTCGCGGTCGTTCAGGGCGGCGCGGACGAGTTCGGCCCGCCCCGGGAGGTGCGGGTCGCGATCGCTCCCCTCGCACCTCTGGCGCGTCTCTACGAGGTCCCGGGAGCTTCGCACCTGTTCGAGGGGCGCGTGACCGAGGCGGCGGCGCGCGTGGTCGAAGCCGCGGACTGGTGTCTACGCGCCCACGAGGACTAGCGCATCCTGGACCGGCCCGAACACGTGCGGGCGGCCGTCGTGCGCCAGGAACACGTTGATCTCCGTGCGGACGGCCATCTCCCCCTCGAGGTAGATGCCCGGCTCGACGGAGAAGCAGACACCCGGAACGAGGCGCCGCTCGTCGCGGGTCTCCAGGTTGTCGAGGTTGGCCCCGTTGCCGTGTACCGACGTCCCGATGCTGTGCCCGGTGCGGTGGAGGAAGAACGCGCCGTAGCCCGCCTCGCGGACGACCTCGCGACAGGCATCGTCCACCTCGAATCCGTGCACCGCGCGTCCCGCACGGAACCGCTCCTCCAGAAGCGCGAGGGCGCGATCGCGGGCGCGGCAGGCGACCTCGAAGATCTCCCGCAGCCGCGCCGGCGGCTCGGCGCCCGCGAAGCCGCACCAGGTGATGTCGTAGTAAATGCCCGGCGGCTCGGCGCGCCTGGCCCACAGGTCCACGAGGATCGCCCGGCCGGGCCGAAGCCCGTAGGCCCCCTCCCGCGTCGTTTCGAAATGCGGGTCCGCTGCATGATCGTCGAAGGCCACGATCGGGCTCTCCCCGTCGCTGGTGAGCCCCTCGTCGCGGAAGCGCGCGAGGATGAACTCCTTCACGTCGTGCTCGCTGAGGGGCTTGCCGCGCCGGAGCGCCCCGTCCATCAGGGCGAAGGACTCGTCCTTGATGCGCTGCACACGCTCGCCCGCCCAGGTGTGGCTCTCCCAGCCCTCGCTCCCGTGGACCGCCTCGAACCGCTGGACGAGGTCGGCGGAGCTGACCACCTCGTGGCCGAACGAGCGCACGAGCTCCACCGTGCCCGCGTCCACGACCGAAACGTACGGGATGTGGTTCATGGGCGAGTACTGCATCGCCAGGCGGCAGGGCGGCCCGAGCGCCTCGCGCAGCTTCTCGTGCAGCTCCTGCCAGGAGAGGAAGTGCTCCTGCCGGCCGGGCAGCGCCTCGAGCTTGCGCGGCTCCACGCGGTGGCAGAGCTTCACGGGAGCGCCCTCGGCGGGGACCCAGTAGAACCACCGCCGCGTCGTCATGCCCGAGGTGGGCAGGTCGAGGATGCGGTAGGCCATGAGGTCGCGATGGTGGAAGTCGCAGAACAGCCAGCCGTCGAGCCCGGCCTCCCTGAGTGCGGCCTGGATGGCCTCGAGCTTCATCGGCACGGCTCGCGGCGCCTCCCGGGCGGTCGCCCTCCGCGCGCCTACTGTACATCGCTCTCGCGGGGACTCAACAGCCGCGACCGGCTCGCGCCGCCCCTCGCGGGCAGAGGCCGCCGTCAGCGTCCCGTGAACCTCGGCGGCCTCTTCTCGGCGAAGGCGCGCAGCGCCTCGAGCCTGTCCTCGGTGTGGAGAACTCCCTGGTAGCAGTCCCACTCGAGCAGGAGACCCTCCTCGAGCGGTCGGCCGAACCCCCCGTCAATCGCCCGCTTCGCCAGCCGGACCGCCACGGGACCGTTGGCCGCGATCTCGGCGGCCAGGGCCAGCGCTCGCGCGTCGAGCTCCCGGGCAGGGACGACCTCGTCGGCGACGCCGTCGGCGAGCGCCTCTCGAGCGGTGTGCAGGCGCGCGGTGAAGATCCACCGCTTCGCGCGGGCGAGCCCCGCGACGCGGGCGAGACGCTGCGTCCCCCCGGCGCCGGGCAGGATCGCGAGGGCGGTCTCCCGCAGCCCGATCCGAGCGTCCTCGGACAGGACCCGCAGGTCGCAGGCCAGGGCGAGCTCGCACCCACCGCCCACGGCCGTGCCGCGGACCGCCGCGATCGTGGGGAACGGGAGCGAGGCCAGCGCCGCGAACGTCGAGGCGAGGCGGGGCACGTACTCGCGGACGTCGTCCACCGACATCGCCTGACGCTCCTTGAGGTCGGCGCCGGCCGAGAAGTGCTCCAGGCCGGTCCGAACGACGAGGCAGCGCGCTTCGCGGTCGGCGGCGGCGGCCTCCACGGCGCGGCCGAGCTCCTCGACGAGCTCCCGACCGAGGGCGTTCACCGGCGGCCGGGCGAGCGTGAGGGTCCGCACGCCCGACTCCGCGGCCTCCATCGAGACCCACCGGAAGGCGCTCACGGCGTCAGCCCGCCGAGCTCGCCGCCGGGAGACAAGGGCCCCGCCGTCCCGACGCGCGGCGGCTCGTAGTCGTCCGGGACCTCCACCATCATCCGCAGCAGCGCCATCGCGTGGGTCTTCCCCTGCGCGTCGTTCTTGAGGCTCGCCGACCCGCTGCCTCCCAGCGAATCGTGGAGGATGAAGTTCAGACCGCGCAGGTTCGGAAGCTCGTACCGTTCCACGGCGCCCCGCACGATGCCCTTGAGGTGCTCCCGGACCCGCTCGGGCGTGAGAAACGCCTTCAGGATCCCGTAGCCGCGCTCGTCGTAGGCGAGCACGCCGACGTTCGAGCCGTTGCCCTTGTCCCCGGACCGGGCGTGAGCCAGGGCGTAGAGCGGGAGCCTCTTCAAGAGACCTCCTCGACGGCGACCCGCGGATGGACCAGGTGCTTGGGGATCAGCGCCGGCCAGAAGCCGAGGACTTCCGTCGCGTGCGGCCGTCCCCCGGCGAATCCGGTGACGCCCGGGGGCCCCGACGTGACCAGGGGGGCGAGCTCCTTGCCGAACCGCTCCACCTTGCTCCAGTCGCGGTCCTTGACGCCGACTCGGAGCACGACCTCGTTGACGCGCCCCGCCGGCGGCGTGAGCGGCCCGTGGCAGGAGTCCACGCCCAGGAACTCGGTGATGGTCTCCTCGAAGCGGTAGCCCGCGCGCTCGAGGCGGCCCCACAGCGCCTCGGCGCAGATGCGCGCCTTGGGCAGCGGATCGGGACCGCTCACGGTGAGCTGTCCGACGGCCTTGTACCCCTCGAGGTAGGAGATCGAGACCTTGTAGGTGTCGGTCGCGGGCCGCCCCTCGATCCCGAACACGCGCACGCGGTCCCGGCCCACCTGCTCCAGCCGGATCGTCGTGAAGTCGGCCACGCAGTCCGGCGTGACGTACCGGCGCGGGTCCCCCATCTCGTACACGAGCTGCTCGGCGACCGTGTCCACCGTGACGAGCCCGCCCGTCCCCTCGTGCTTCGAGACGACGAAGCTGCCGTCGGCTCGAGCCTCGATGACGGGGTAGCCGATCCGGTCCCAGCCCTCCACCTCCCACCAGCGCGAGAAGTTTCCCCCCGTGCACTGGGCCCCGCACTCGACGATGTGGCCCGCCACGGTCCCGGCCGCCAGGAGGTTCCAGTCCTCCGGCCCCCAGCCGAACTCGTGGATCAGGGGGGCGAGGACGAGCCCGGGGTCGGTCGAGCGCCCGCTCACCACGATCTGCGCCCCGCGCCGCAGCGCCTCGGAGGCCGGGAACGAGCTGATGTAGACGTTGGCCGAAAGCACGCGGTCGCGCACCTCGGAGAACGGACGGCCGTCGTCCAGATTCTTGAAGCTCACGCCTGCGGCCACGAGCTCGTCCAGGCGCTCGAGGATGTCGTCTCCCGTGACCGTGCCGATCCGGATCCCGCGGATGCCTTGCTCTCGCGCCACCTCGAGCAGCGCCTGCCGGCAGGCGTCGGGATTGACCCCCCCCGCGTTCGTGACCACCCGGATGTCGCGGGCCACCAGGAAGGGAAGGATGCGGCGCACGAGCTCGACGAAGTCCGTCGCGTAGCCCCTGGCGGGGTCGCGCTGGCGCTGCTTCTGGAGGATGGACATCGTGACCTCGGCGAGGTAGTCGAGCGTGAGGTAGTCGAGCGGCCCCTCCTGGACGAGGCGGACCGGCGCGTCCACGGAGTCCCCCCAGAAACCCTGCCCGTTGGCGATGCGGACGACGCGTGGCCCGGACATCGGCTCGCGGTCTCCTCCTCCGGGATCAGGGAACGCCGTGCGATCGGCAGGAGAGCCGGATTATACAGAACCCGCCGCGCGCGCGGGCGGAGCCCCGGAATCGGGTGGGGGCCCTCAGCCCGTCCCCCCGGCGGCGCTGCGCGACAGAGCCGCGCCCGCCACGCGGACGAGCTCGTCCACTTCGAACGGCTTGTGGACGACGGCCACGATCCCGCGCCGGCGCGCCTCGTCCTCGTCGAGGCTGGTCCCCCAGCCCGTGATGAGGGCCACCGGAAGTCCGGGTCGCATGTCGGCCACTTTCTCCGCCACCTCCCAACCGGACATGTCCGGCATCCCCAGATCCGTGAGCACCAGGTCGTACGGCGACACGGACACCATGCGAATCCCGTCGTTCGCCCGGAAGGCGGTGTCCACCTCGTGCCCCTCGAGCGTCAGGACGTCTCGAACGACGGCGGCCACCTCGGGCTCGTCGTCAATGACGAGGATGCGGCCGGGCCGCACCGGCGCCGCAGCCTGCTCGCCGTCCGGTTCCACGGGAGCGGGGAGTTCCTCGGCCACCGGGAAGTCCAGGCGGAACCTGGTGCCGCGGCCGAGGGCGGTGTCCACCTCGATCCTCCCCTCGTGGCGCGTGACGATGCCGTAGACGACGCTCATGCCGAGGCCCATGCCTCTCGAGCCCTTCGTCGAGAAGAAGGGGTCGAAGACGTGCCGCCGGATTTCCTCGGTCATCCCGACCCCGGTATCCTCCACCTCGGCCACGACCCGGTCCCCCTGGCGCCTGCATCGCAGGCGGAGCCTGCCTCCCTGGGGCATCGCGTCCACCGCGTTGAGGATCAGGTTGGTGAACACCTCGCGCAGCTCGGCCGCGCTGCCCAGGATCGGGGGCGCCTCCGCCGTGTCCAGCTCCACCTGGATCGCCACGTTCCGCTGCTCGGCTTCCGCTTTCCACCGTCCCCGCGTGATCTCCACCGCGTCCTTCACGACCTCGGCGAGGTCCACGGGTCCGAACCGCCGGTCCCGGCGCACGCGGGAGAACTCCTGGATCCTGCGGACCGTTTCCCGTCCGTCGAGCGCCGCCTTCTCGATCACGGACAGCTCGCGGTCCACCTCCGGGTCGAACCCGCGCCGTCGGAGCAGCTGCGTCCGACCGAGGATCGCCCCGAGGAGGTTGTTGAAGTCGTGGGCGACGCCGCCCGCGAGCTCACCGAGCGCCCGGAGCTTCTCGGTCTCGGCCAGGCGCTCCCTCAGGCGGCGGGCCTCGGTCATGTCCACGAGGAGGCACTCGGCAGCCGAGCGCCCCTGATACTCGATCCTGCTGCCCCGAAGCTCGAAGCAGCGCTGCCGGCCGCTGGCGTCCTGCCCGAGGACCTCGACCGGGGCGGCCGGCTCGCCCCGCTCCCACTGCGCGATCCTGCTGCGGACGAGGGCGGCCGAGGACGTGTTGAACGCCGTGGTCAGGTCGAAGCGGCCCGAGGTCGCCTCCTCCGCCTCGACACCGAACGTCTCCGTGAAGGTGGGGTTCACGAAGCGGAGACGGCCGTCCTGGACGATCAGGATCGAGTCGGGAGAGTGCTCGACCAGGGTCTTGTACTGGGCCTCGGACTCGCGGAGCGCGAGGGTGCGCTCGAGCACCTGCTGCTCCAGGCTCGCGTTCAGCTCCTCGAGGGCCTTCTGGAACTCCGCCGCCTCCCTCGCCTTGGCTCGCACGCGCTCCGCCATCGCGTTGAAGGCACGGGCGAGGTCCGCGAGCTCGCGAGCGCCCTGGACGGGGATTCTGTGGTCGAGATCACCGGACGAGACCGCCTCCGTCCCCTCGGCGAGCCTCCGCAGCGGAGCGGTGATGCGGCGCGCGAGGACACGGGCCGCGAGGACCGCTGCGGCGGCGAGCATCACGCCGAGGACCAGGAGATCGAAATCGAGGCGCCTCAGTTCGGCGAGCATCGGCGCGTGGGAAAGACCCACCCGCACGACGCCCCACGGTTCCTCGACCCCCTCCACCAGGACCGGGACCACGACCTCGAGGACTCTGACCTCCTGGCCGCGCAGGCCCTCGAACCGGACGTCGTGACTGGAGGGCTCGCGGGGCCCCAGGGACAACGACTTCGGGATCATCTCCTCGAGACCCGAGCCGCTCGCGATGCCCGCCACGACGCCTTCCTTGTCGTGGATGACGACGTAGTCGAGGCCGTCGTCCGCCGCCGCACCCTCCGCGGCCGCCTGCAGCGCCGGGTAGTTGTAGGAGAGGAGGGAGGGGGTGGCGACGGCCCCGATGCTCCGGCCGATGGAGATCCCCCGCGCCTCGAACGTCCTGCGCATGCCCGCCGCCATGCGGGTGTGCACCACGCCGATGGTCGTGCTGATCATGAAGAGCACGAGCAGGGTCGTGGACAGCTCGAAGCTGTGCTCCAGGCGCCACCGCTCGAGCACGTTCCGGATTATGACGCCTCCCCCCGGGCGAGCCAGACCTCGCGGAAGTCCACGGCGGACAGGCCGAGGGGGCTCGGCTCGAGGTCGCGGACCGCGCCACGGACGGCCAGGGCGCGGACGTTGTAGTAGAGCGGAACGATGGGCGCGTGGGCCAGGATCCGCTCCTCCACGGCGCGGTAGATCTTCGCGCGCTCCACCGGATGCAGCTCCCGCGCGCCGCGGTCCAGCAGCGCCGACACCTGCGGGTCGCGGCAGTTGAAGTAGTTGGCGGCCGCTCCCGGCTCGAACAGCGACCGGAGAAAGGCGTCGGGATCCGTGAGGTCGGCGATCCATCCGAGCAGGAACGCGGGCGCCGAGTGGGTCTCGAGGCGACGGGAGAACTCCGGCCAGCTCACGATCTGCACCTCGACCCGCACTCCCACCGCGCGGAGGTCCTCGCTCAGGGAGGCGAGCAGCTGCTGCGCCGCAGCACTCCTGTTGGCGGTGTACACGGCGAGCGGGGGCAGCCGCGCGCCGGCCGGGTGGCCCGCTTCCGCCAGCAGTGCCCTGGCGCGGTCGGGATCGTAGGGAAGTGTCTTCGGCCTCGGCGAGTAGCCGGGAAGGCCCGGAGGAAGGATGCCCGTTGCGAGCCTGCGGATCGTCGGGTGCTGCGAGGCGATCCGCTCCCGGTTGATGGCGTGGGCGATGGCGCGGCGCACCCTCTCGTCCTCGAGATGCGGGTAGCCGGTGTCGAGGCCGAGAAAGTTCAGACTCAGCTCGGGATACCGCAGGATCTTCACGCCCGGGCTCGAAGCGAGGCGCTCGAGCTGCGCCGAGGGCGCCTCGATCAGGTCGGCGTGCCCTTCGTTGAAGCGCGCGATGCCCCCCTCCGGCTCGTCCGGCCCGGGGACGTGGATCTCGATCGCGTCGAGGTGAGGCGGTCCCGCGAAGTGAGCCGGGTACGCCTCGAGCCGGACGAGCCCTTGGTCCCAGCGGGCGAGGCGAAAGGGGCCCGTGCCCACGGGGCGGCGGCCGAACTCCGCGTCCCCGATCCGTTCCACCACGCGGCGAGGGACGATCCTCAGCGCGTCCATGGCGAGAACCCCGAGGAACGTGGGGTACGGCCGCTCGAGCCGGATCCGGACCGTGAGCGGATCGGGCGTGCTCACTCCGGGAAGCTTTCTCGACCTTCCCGCGCAGAAGTCGCGGGCGCCCTCGACGACCAGCAGGTACGGCGTGGCCAGGCTCTGCCGCCCGTGCGGCGGTGACAGCACCCGCCGGATGGTGAAGGCGACGTCCTCGGAGGTGAGCGGGGTGCCGTCATGAAAGAGAACGCCGGGCCTCAGGTGGAAGACGTACTCCCGCTGATCGGCGATCGTCCACGTCGCGGCCAGCGAGGGGATCGTGTTCAGACTGGGGTCGAGTGCCACCAGGCCGTCGAAGATCTGGTGGACCGGTAGCCCCTCGTAGACCGAGTCCACGAAGACCGGGTCGAGGGTCCGAGGCCCCTCCTGGACCAGGCGCAGGACCCCCCCCTTCGAGGGTCGCCCCTGCGCGCCCCGATCTCCGGAATCCGCGGCTTCCGGCCAGCCGTCGCACGAGGCATGGAGGAGCGCGGCGCCAGCGATCGCGACGATCCGCGCGCGGAACGAGGTGCGCTTCGCCACCGGCGGCCCTTTCCCTCTCGGGGGTCCCTCCCCTGCGAGCGAGCTCTGGGTCACGGCAGAATCTCGGCACCGCCTCCCGCGAAGTCAACCGGGGCAGGTCGGGTGCCCGCGCCGGCGCGGGACCTTCGACCTCTCTCGTGCCCGACGGCCGCGAGCGAAAACGGAGACCGCGCGCGCTGCCGGTGTGCTATCTTTCGCTCGCCCAGCGGCCCCGGGAGGCGCCCTCGAGCAGGCCGGAGCCCCCCCAGGACCCCTGGCGGTCGAAGCCGGCGGCGCCCGCCGCGATGACGCCGGAGAGGCCCCGAGACGACGGATCCGGGGCTCCTGGCGCCGCGGCCCGGCCGGCGCCCGACGGCCCGGCTTGACGGAAGGACCTGGGGAGACCCCGAGCACCATGGCCAAGATCATGCTCGTCAACGTGACCCACGTGGAGGAGTCGCGCGTCGCGATCGTCAACGACGGCGTCCTCGAGCAGTACGAGATCGAGACGGTCAACCGGGCCAGCATCAAGGGGAACATCTACAACGCCGTCGTCGAGAACCTGCTCCCCTCGATTGACGCGGCCTTCGTGAAGATCGGCGACGACCTCAAAGGCTTCCTGCCCCTGGACGAGGTCAACTTCCGGCTCCTTCCGGCCCGCGACGAGGGCCGCGGGAAGGGACGTATCGGCCAGCACCTCCATCCGGGGCAGAGGATCATGGTGCAGGTCGTCCGGGAGGCGTTCGCGGGCAAGCCCCCGACGGTCACGACCTACTTCTCCCTGCCGGGCCGCTACCTGGTGCTCATGCCCGGCGTGGACGCCTCGGGGATCTCCCGCAAGATCGAGGACCCCGACCAGCGCGAGCGCCTGAGAACCCTGATGGAGGAGCTGCGGCTTCCCGAGGGGTTCGGTCTCATCGTCCGCACCGCGGGCATGGACCAGACCAAGACGGAGCTGCAGCGCGACCTCCGGTACCTCTTGCGGCTGTGGGAGTCCATCCAGCGAGGATCGCGGGAGACCGATTTCCCGGGGCTCGTCCACCGGGAGCGGGACCTGGTGCTGCGCACCCTCAGGGACTACCTCGCGCCGGACGTCCACGAGGTCTGGATCGACAGCAGGGAGAGCCACGAGCGCGCCCTCGAGTTCGTCCGGGACGTCATGCCGGGCAAGGCCCGCATCTTCAAGCTCTACACCGGCGACCGGCCGATCTTCAGCGAGTTCAACCTCGAGGAGCAGATCGAGAGCATCTACAAGCGCCGCGTCCGGCTGCGCTCGGGAGGAGAGATCGTCGTTGACGGGACCGAGGCCCTCACGGCCATCGACGTGAACAGCGGCCGCACGGCGCGCGCGGGCGCGGCCGAGGAGACCGCCGTGCAGACGAACCTCGAGGCCGCGGCGGAGATCGCGCGTCAGCTCCGGCTCAGAGACCTCGGCGGCCTGATCGTCGTGGACTTCATCGACATGGCCTCCCCGCGCAACCGCAAGCGCGTCGAGAAGGCGATGCGGGACGCTCTGAAGGCCGACAAGGCCAAGTACGACGTGACGAGCATCTCGAAGCTCGGCCTCATGGAGATCTCCAGGCAGAGGATCAAGGGGGAGAAGGTGGGCGCATCCTACACGACGTGTCCCACCTGCGAGGGGTTCGGCCTCGTGAAGAACGTCGAGCCCGCCGCCCTCTCGGCGCTTCGCAAGCTCCACACGCGCCTGGCCGGGGGCAGCTACGGGCGCATTCGCATGGCGGTGCCACCCGAGGTCGCGCTCTGGATCCTCAACCACAAGCGGGAAGACCTCTCGCAGCTCGAGCGCCGCTTCGCCGTGAGGGTCACGGTCGAGCCCAAGGCTTCCCTCCTCAGGCACGAGGCCGAGTTCGAGTTCTTCCCGCGGGAGAAGGCGGAACCCGCGGCGCACGCGCCGGCGATCCCGGGCGAGCGTCCCGCGCCGCCGCCCCCGCCCGACCTCAAGGAGATCCAGACCCTCGCCGAGGCCGCCTCCGGCGAGCCCGGTGCG